>DATDED010000016.1:0-7527 GCA_036523455.1 Gemmatimonadales bacterium | reverse complement strand
AAGCCGACGCTGTACCTCGGCGTGCAGCGGCAGCCGGGCACCAACACGGTGGAGGTCGTCGACCGCGTCAAGGCGCTGCTGCCCGACCTGCAGTCGCAGCTGCCGGCGGCGATTCAGCTCCACATCCGCAGCGACCGCTCGGTGTCGATTCGCGAGTCGGTGCACGACGTCAAGCTCACGCTGATGCTGACGGTGGTGCTCGTCGTCCTCGTCATCTTCCTGTTCCTGCGCAACCTCTCGGCCACGATCATTCCGAGCCTCGCGCTGCCGCTCTCGATCGTGGGCACGTTCGCGGCGATGTTCCTGCTGGGCTACAGCCTCGACAACCTGTCGCTGATGGCGCTGACGCTGTCGGTCGGGTTCGTGGTGGACGACGCCATCGTGATGCTCGAGAACATCGTCCGGCATATGGAGATGGGAAAGCGCCCGCTACAGGCGGCGCTCGACGGGTCCCGGGAGATCGGGTTCACGATTCTCTCGATGACCCTGTCGCTCACGGCGGTGTTCATTCCAGTGCTCTTCATGGGCGGCATCATCGGGCGGCTGTTCCACGAGTTCGCCGTCACGATCGGGGTCGCGATCCTCGTGTCGGGGTTCGTGTCCCTCACGCTCACGCCGATGTTGGCCAGCCGGTTCCTGCTCCCGCCGCGCGAGCAGCACCACGGGCGCTTCTACGAGTCCTCCGAGCGGGTGTACCGGCGCGCCCTGGGATTCTACGAGCGGACGCTGAACTGGGTCATGGACCACCGGCCGGCCGCACTGGCGTTCTCGGCGGCGATTCTCGTCGGCACAGTCGGGCTGTTCATGCTCGTGCCCAAGGGATTCATCCCCACCGAGGACGCCGGGTTCATCCAGGGCACGACGGAGACGATCGAGGGCAGCTCCTTCGACGCGATGGTCGCGCACCAGCAGCAGGTCGCCGACGTGGTGGGCGCCGACCCCAATGTCGAGCACTTCATGTCGTCGGTGGGCGGCGGAACCATGAACCAGGGGCGCATCAGCATCCGCCTGAAACCGCGCCGTGAGCGGCGACTCGACGCCGATGGAATCGCGCGGGAGCTCGGGCAGAAGCTCGCGGCGATCCCCGGCGTCCGGACGTATCTCCAGATCCCTCCCGTGATTCGCATCGGCGGGCGCCCGACCAAGACCCAGTACCAGTTCACGCTGCAGAGCGCCGACATCCAGGCGTTGTACACCAACGCCGCCGCGCTGGAGGCGCGGCTGCGCGACGTGCCGATCCTGCTCGACGTCACCAGCGACCTGCAGATCAAGAACCCCCAGGTCGAAGTGCACATCGACCGCGACCGGGTCGCCTCCCTCGGACTCACGGTGGAGGAGGTGGAGCAGGCGCTGTACGACGCCTACGGCTCCCATCAGGTGTCCACGATCCTCACGCCCAACAACCAGTACTGGGTGGTGCTGGAACTGCTCCCCCAGTACCAGCGGGATCTGTCGGCGCTCAACATGCTCTACATCCGCTCGCCGCGAGGGGCCTTGGTACCGCTCTCCAGCCTCGCCTCCGTGACGCCCGCGGTCGGTCCGCTGAGCGTCAACCACTCGGGCCAGGTGCCGTCGGTCACCCTCTCGTTCAACCTCGCCCCGGGCGCGTCGCTGGGCGAAGCGGTGAGCGCCGTGCAGCGCCTGGCCCGGCAGACGCTGCCCGAGACGATCAGCACCGGATTCGCCGGGACAGCGCAAGCGTTCCAGGCGAGCCAGCAGGGCCTCGCGTTCCTGCTGATCCTCGCGGTGCTCGTGATCTACATCGTGCTGGGCGTGCTGTATGAGAGCTTCATCCATCCCCTGACCATTCTCTCGGGGCTGCCATTCGCGGGATTCGGCGCGCTGTTGACCTTGCTCGTGTTTCGCACCGAGCTCAGTATCTACGCGTTCGTGGGGATCATCATGCTGGTGGGGCTGGTGAAGAAGAACGCGATCATGATGATCGATTTCGCCATCGCGGCCGAGCGACGTGACCATATGCCGGCGCGGGACGCCATCGTCGAAGCCTGCAGCGTGCGGTTCCGCCCCATCATGATGACCACGATGGCCGCCCTGATGGGGACGCTGCCGATCGCCATCGGCTGGGGCTCGGGAGCGGAATCGCGGCGGCCGCTGGGGCTCGCCGTCGTGGGCGGCCTGGCGTTTTCCCAGATCGTCACCCTGTACGTCACCCCGGTGTTCTATACCTACCTCGACGCGCTGCAGCGGCGTCTCGGACGCCGGCGCGCCGCCGCGCCTTCCCCGGTAGCGCTGCCCGGCATCGTCCCCGCGGAGTGAGCCGAGGCGGGCGCCGGATCGTTGCACGTCCCGGAGCTGCGTGACCGGTATCACCCGGGAATCGCCCGCCAGCGGCTATGGTAAGGCCGCATGAAGACCGTCATCCTGTCTCGCACCACGAGCGACCTGGTCCTGCTGGCCGGGCTGGCGGCGGTGTACTTCGTGGCCGGCAAGCTCGGGCTGCGACTGGCGTTCGTGAACGCCAGCGCGACGCCCGTCTGGCCTTCCGCCGGCATCGGACTCGCCGCGCTGCTGGTCCTGGGCTACCGGGTGTGGCCCGCCATCCTGCTGGGCGCCTTCTTCGTCAACATCACCACGGCCGGCTCGCTCGCGAGCTCCGCCGCGATCGCCATCGGCAACACGCTCGAAGGGGTGGTCGGCGCGTACCTGGTCAACCGCTACGCCGGCGGCCGGGATTGCTTCGACCGGCCGGGGAACATCTTCCGCTTCGCCGGGCTCGTCGCCGTCATGAGCGCGACCATCAGCGCCACCTGGGGCGCGACCACCCTGTCGCTGACCGGGTCCGCCCACTGGGTCGAGTATGGGTCGATCTGGCTGACGTGGTGGCTGGGCGACGCCGCGGCCGATCTCGTCGTGACCCCGGTACTCGTCCTGTGGAGCCGGCCGTCGCTGCGCGGCTGGCACCGTGGCCACCTGCTCGAAACGGCGGTGCTGCTGGTGTCGCTGGTGGTCGTGAGCCAACTGGTGTTCGGCGGACTGTTCCCGGACAAGAACTACCCGCTCGACTTCCTCTGCATCCCCTTCCTGCTATGGGCGGCCCTGCGGTTCGAGCCCCGCGCTGCGGCGGCCGCGCTGCTGCTGGTCGCCGGGATCGCCGTGCGGGGCTCGCTGTGGGGATACGGGCCGTTCGTGCGCGGCACCCAGAACGAATCGCTGCTGCTGCTGCAGGCGTTCCTGGGCGTCGTCTCGCTCATGACCCTGACGGTGGCCGCCGTGGTCGCGGCCCGGCGCCGGACGGCGGAACGGCTCCGGTTGATGTCGGTGACCGATCCATTGACCGGCCTGGCCAACTACCGCCAGCTGATCAGCGTACTCGTCGCCGAGATGAACCGCTCGGTGCGCACCGGCCGCGCGTTCGCGGTGCTGTTCCTGGATCTCGATCGCCTGAAGCGCATCAACGACCACCACGGGCACCTCGTGGGGAGCCGGGCGATCTGCCGGGTGGGAGAGGCGTTGCGCGCCACCTGCCGGGCCATCGACACGGCCGCGCGATACGGCGGCGACGAGTTCGCGGTTGTCCTGCCGGAGACGGGGGAGACCGAGGCCCGGCTCGTCGTCGACCGAATCACCCAGCGGCTGGCGGCGGATCAGGAATCCCCTCCCGTCAGCGTGAGCGCGGGGTTGGCGCTGTATCCTCGTGATGGGGAGACGGTCGCGACCCTGCTGGCGGCGGCCGACCGGAACCTGTATCAGGCTAAGGGGCTCCTTCAGGAATCCGTGACCTGAGCGTCACGGCGATCCGGTAACCCGGGTCACCGCGCGCGGCTGGTCGGCGGTCCAGCTTTCACGTCCATGCCGACGCACCGCTTCGCCATCCGGGAGATCCTCGCCCCGCTGCTCGCCCTCGCCGCGCTCGCCGCCCTGGCTGCCCTGACGGTGCGGTAGCGGGAATCGCCAAGATTCTGGCGTTGTGAGAGGCCGGGGGCGTGTGCGCCCCGGGCCTTCCTCAGCCACCCATGCGTAAACGACTGTACGACAACGAGTTGACCGTCAGCGCCGTGCTGGCCTCGCCTTTGCGACCCCATCACTTCGCCATGGCGTCGCCCTACCCGGTCATGCTCGCTTGTGCCGCCGCGCTGGCGTTGGCTTCCTGCTCGCACCCCGCGCCGGAACAGGTTCCCGCTCCCAAGAACGACCCTCCGCCGGCTCGCGTCGTAACGGAGACCGTCACGGTGCGGGATCGCGATCTTGACCAACGGCTGGCCCGGCTGCAGCTGCAGCTGCTCGATCGGGATGCATTGGTCGAGGATCTCCAGGCGCGGCTCGACGCGGCGAGTCGGGACGCGGTACGCTCGATGGCGAAGGTGCAGACCCTGGCGACGCGCGCCGAAGCCGCTTCGGGCATGGCGGAAGCCCAGATCGTTTTGCAGACGTTGCGCCGCACGGCGCGGGGGAGCGCCACCCCGGAGCTCGCCCGGGCGACGAAGATGCTGAGCGACGCGGCCAGCGAGTTCGACCACCAGAACTACGGCGGGGCGCTCTACCTCGCGAACCAGGCGAAGAGCCAGGGGACTGTGGGGCGCCGCCGGGTCACGGAAGGGAGCGGCGACCCGTCGGCGGTGCGTCCGGGCGAGAGCATGTTCGCCGTCCCGGTGGCGCTCCGCACCACCGGTCGCTGCAATCTCCGGGACGGGCCGGGGTCGACGTTCAAGGTCCTCGCGACGCTCGACGGCGGCGTGCAGCTCACCGGCATCTCGTACGCGGATCAGTGGATGCGGGTGGTCGACGACAACGGGCGCGAAGGGTGGGTGTTCTGGAGCCTGGTGCAGAAGCGCGGCGACGCCGGTGGGGCCGCCGCCGACCCGGGTCGTTAGCCGGCGCGCTCCTTGGCCTGGGGCCGGACCAGCTTCAACCCTGCCCGCCGCACCCGGTCGCGCCCTTCGCGTTTGGCTTCGTAGAGCGCCTCGTCGGCCGCGGCGATCACGTGCTCGGGCGTCTGACCGTGCAACGGGAACTCCGCGACCCCGATGCTCACCGTGATGTGCCGGCCCGAGAACGACTCCTCGGCGATGCGGCTCCGGACCCGCTCGGCGATTTCCTGGGCTTCCGGCATCGCGGTTTCGGGCAGCATGACCAGGAACTCTTCTCCTCCGTAGCGCGCCACGAAGTCCACTTCGCGGGTCGCTTCGCGCAGGATGGTGGCCACCCGTGTCAGCACGCCGTCGCCCTCCAGGTGCCCGAAGGTGTCGTTGTACTTCTTGAAATGATCCACGTCCACCATCAGTGCGGCGAACGTGTGCTTCAGCCGCTGGGAGCGCCGTGTTTCGTCGCTCAACACTTCCATCAGTCGGCGCCGGTTGAAGAGGCCCGTCAATCCGTCGGTCACCGAGACCCGCTCCAACTCCTCATTCTTCCTGCGCAGCGTCTCGTTGGCTGCGTCGAGTGCCTCGCGGCCCTCGCGCAAGCGCACCACCATGTGGTTGAAGACCTGGGTGAGGTATCCCACCTCGCCCGCGGAGATGACCGGCAGGTCGACCTCGAGATTGCCAGCCGCGACCTTGCCGGCGCCCTTGGCGAGGCGATCGAGCGGCCGCACGATGAGCTGCCCCAGGAAGTAGCCGATCAGGCCGATGCCGGCCAGCAGGGCGGCGGGCAGCACGATCATGAGACGACGCAACCTGGTCACCTGGCGGAAAGCCACGGAGGCCGGCGTTTCGGCGACCACGCCCCAGCGAATTTCCGGGTCACGGGACAGACTGCCGAGCACGCGCTCTCCGTCGAAGCTGGCATAGCGCGCGATCCCGCTGTCCTGTCCAACCAGCTGCTGGAAGGAGTTCGTCAGGAGCCGCGTGCCCGCGCCGCGTCCGGTCACGATGGTGCCGGTGAAGCCCACGCTGGTATCGGTGGTGATGAGGAAGATGCGGCCCGAATCTTCGGGCGCGTACTGACGGAAGATCTGGTCGACGGACCCCAGGCTGATCTTGCCGACCAGGGCGCCGAGAAACCGGCCGCTGGGGACGTGCACGGGAACGGCGGCCACGACGAGCGTTGCGCCGAGGGCCTCGTCGCGATAGGGGTCGCCGAACGACGAATTCTCCAGGTTCAGGTCCTCGGTCCAGTGCGGCGGCATCTTCACCGGACGGATCTGCCGCCCGCTCGTCGCCAGGACGCGGCCCCGCGGGTCCACGACCATCAGCTCCACGTAGTCGCCGAAGCGCTCGCGTACGGAGGCGAGGTACTCGTTGAGCCGGCGCTCTCGCTGGGCGGCCGGCCCGGGCCGTCCCATCTCCTCGAGATTCTCGGTCACCACGTAGGAGCTGGCGAACACACGCAGATCGTAGACCCGATCCTTCAGCCACTGCGCGACGGCGTGGCCGCTCTGCTTGCTCGCCCCGGACACCTCGCGGGTGACCTTGTCGGTCAGGGATTGCTGCAGATGGGTATAGGCGATCCAGGCGGTGGCGATGGATGGAATGAGGGTCGCCAGGACGGCGAACAGCAGAATGCGACTCCGGATGCTGTCGAGATGCAGCGTCCGGGAATGCTTCGAAATCGATTGTTCCAGGTTGCTCAGGCGCATCCAGTCCCCAGGCCAATCATCCAATGATTCACCCCGTCCCGTTAACCGCAAGTAGGTTGCCCGGCCTCGACGGTGGAACGCCAAATGCCCGAATGGGTTGTGAGCCCGCTCACCGCGCGGGGCCGGCTTGGACCACGGTGGTGGCAACCATCCGGCGCGGTGCCGTGTCCAAGGGGGGACCTCTGCGACGAGATCCCCATGAAGACCGGCCGTGGCCGTGGTTACGCGATCCTGGCTTCCCTCACCCTGATGGCGCCGGCGTTGGGCGCCCAGTCCGACGCCGACGCGTGGCTGGCCGAGTGCCAGCACCGTGACTGGAACGAACGGCCCCATGCCTGCCGCATCCGTGAGACCGGGATGCGGTCCACGAGCGGCGCATTGACGGTGGACCCGGGGGAAAACGGCGCCATCGCCATCTACGGGTGGGACCGGGATTCGATCGCCGTCGTGGCGAAGATCCAGGCCGACGCCCGGAGCGAGGAAGACGCACGGCGGCTCCTGGACGGGGTGCGCGTCGACGCGGCGGGCAGCACGATCCGTGCATCCGGCCCGGAGACCGGGTCGAGGCAGCAGTGGTCGGTGAGCTTCGATGTGTACGTTCCGCGGCACACCGATCTCGCGCTGACGACCGAAAACGGCCCGATCTCGATCGCGGACGTGACGGGGACGATGAATCTGCGCGCGCAGAACGGTCCGGTGTCGCTCGACGGTGTGGGCGGCGACATCACCGCCCGGGTCCAGAACGGACCGCTGACGGTGAGGTTGTCCGGCACCAAGTGGGAAGGCGCCGGTCTCGACGCGGAAGCTCGCAACGGTCCGGTCGACCTGGCGATCCCCGAGCGCTACAACGCGCAGCTCGAAACAGGGACCGTGAACGGGCCGATGGACGTCGCCTTCCCGCTCACCGTGACGGTGCAGGGCCACGTGACGAACCGTATCCGGACCACGCTCGGAACGGGCGGAGCTCCGATCCGCGTCGTTACCACGAA
>DATDED010000015.1:0-4582 GCA_036523455.1 Gemmatimonadales bacterium | reverse complement strand
CCTGCAGGAGCAGCTGGTCGGCAAGGATCTGCCGGTGCTGGCGCGCGCCCTGGCCACGCCCGACCACGAGCCGACCTTCGCGCTGCTCAAGGGGTGGCGGAACTATCTCTGTCTCGCCCGCCTCGAGCAGGCGCGTGGCGCGCAGGAGACGCTGTTCGAGACGAACCGGTCCACGGAGCTGGAGGGGATCGCCGCGTGGGCGGCGCGCAGCGCCGACGGCAGTCTCGCCGACCTGGCCGACGATCCGTCCGAGGACGTGTGGGACGCGGTCGCGGCGGAATCCGATCTGTGCACGCGGCTCAAGTGCCCGCACTTCGAGCGCTGCTTCGTGTTCCAGGCGCGGCGGCGCGCGGCCGAAGCCGACGTCGTGGTGGTGAACCATCACCTGCTCGCCTCCGATCTCGCCGTGCGCCTGGCGGCGGACAACTGGATGGAGGCGGCCGTGCTGCCGCCGTACCGCCGGCTCATCCTCGACGAGGCGCATCATCTGGAGGACGTCGCCGCGGCCCACCTCGGGGCCCAGGTCTCGCAGATGGGCGTGCAACGGCTGCTGGGCCGGCTCGAGCGGGGCGGGCGGGGCCTGATGCCGGCGCTGCACGCCGAGCTGTCGGCCCGCGACGATCTGCTCTCCGCGGCGAGCCGGGACCTGCTGGAGCAGCGGCTGCTCGACGCGCTGCGGGCCGCGCGGCGCTGGTCGGAAGAGCTCTTCGCGCTGCTCGGCCGCCGGCTGGAGCGCGAGCCGGCGGGCCAGAGCGGTCCGATGCTGCGCCTCACCGAGGTCTTCGCGGAGGACGCGGTCTGGTCGGAGGGTCTGGAAGTGGCGCTCGACAATCTGCTGTCGGCATTCGCCGGCCTGCGCGACGGCGTCGAGACTATCGCCGACCGCCTCTCGCTGCAGGATGGCGCCGACCGCCCCGCGGCGCTGCTCGGCGAGCTGCGCGGTGTGGTGCGGCGGCTCGACCTCGCCGCCCGCGGTTTGACGGCGAGCCTGCGGCCGGGTCGCGACGCCGCGGCCGAGGGCGCTCCGGCGGTGCGCTGGCTCGAGCGCCGCGGCCGCAAGGGCGCCAATCTGTCGCTCGCCGCGGTGCCGCTCGACCTCGCCTCGGTGCTCAAGGACGCGCTGTTCGACCGGGTCGAAACCGTCGTGCTGACCAGCGCCACGCTCGCCTCCGGCGACGACTTCGGATTTCTCGAAGACCGGCTGGGTCTGTCGTTGCCGCCGTCGCGCGTCGTGACGCGCGAGATCCTCCCCTCGCCGTTCGACTTCGTCAGCCAGTGCTTGTTCGGTATTCCGACCGACATCCCCGAGCCGCGCGACGACGCGGACGGCCACGATGCCGCCGTGGCGCGCGTGCTCATCGAGCTGGCGCACGCATCGGACGGCGGCGTGTTCTGCCTGTTCACGAGCCATCGCGCGCTGCGGCGGACGGCCGAGACCGTGCGGGGACGCATCGGCGGGCGGTGGCCGCTGCTGGTGCAGGGGGAGGATCAGCGCGACCGGCTGCTGCGCCGGTTCCGCGAGTCCGGCAGCGCGGTCCTGCTCGGCACCGATTCGTTCTGGGAAGGCGTGGACGTTCCGGGGCGCGCGTTGCGCGTCCTGATTCTGTCAAAACTGCCGTTCAAGGTTCCGTCGGAGCCGCTGACCGCGGCGCGAGTGGAGCGGCTCGAGCAGCAGGGGTTGGACGGCTTCAGCCACTACCTCGTGCCCCTGGCCGGTCTCAAGCTGAAGCAGGGATTCGGCCGCCTGATCCGCAGCCGCTCCGACGTCGGCGCGGTCGTCCTGCTGGACCGGCGCGCCGTAACCAAGCGCTACGGGGTACGAATCCTGGAAGGACTGCCGCGGGCCACCCGGGTGGTGGCCAACTGGGAGGACATCCGGGATGCCTGCGAAGAGTTCTTCGCGCGGCACGCAACAACCTTGCGGGTCTGAGCGTAGCCCCACCAACGAGCACTTCTGTCAGGAGGCGAGCGGATGAGGGTGGCACGATTGTGGGCAGGGGTCGCGGGATTCGTGGCGCTGGCCCTGGGTGGTTGCGCTCCGACGACGGGGCAGGGCGCTCCGCCGGGCCGCTCGGAGCCGTCGGGGCGGCGGTTCGTGAACCCCGGGACGCTCGCCGCGCTCGACGGCTTCACGCACGCCGTGCGGCTCGGGTTCATCACCTACGTGTCGGGTGAGGTCGCGCTCGACAGCACCGGCGCGCTGGTGGGGCCGGGTGACCTCGCCGCGCAGGCCAGGCAGGCGTTCGCCAACCTGGCGCTGACGCTGCGGATCGCGGGAAACGAGCCACAGGATATCGTGAAGCTCACGGTGTACGTGGTGAACTATCATCCACAGGATTTCGCCGTGATCCGGCAGGCCGCGCCCGAATTCTTCCCGGCACGGAACCCGCCGGCCGGCATCGTGGTTGGTGTGGCGGCGCTGCCGCGGGAGGGTATGCTCATCGCGGTGGATGCGATCGCCCAGGCGCCGGCGTTGTTCCGGCCGGTGAGCGAGCGGAGAGACTAGATTGGCCTCCATAACCTGAGGTAACAGTGCCCAAGCTCAGCAACCGCCTCGCGCAGCTTCCCGGCTACCCCATGGCCGAGATTCCGGCCATCAAGCGGCGTCTGCTGCAGCAGGGCGTGGATCTGATCGACGTCGGGGCCGGGGACGCCGATTTCGCGCCTCCCGACATCGCGGTGGAAGCGCTGTCGCGTGCCGCACGCGAGCCGGCCATGAGCCGCTACGCGTTCCAGATCGGCCTGCCGGCGTTTCGCGAAGCGGCGGCGGCGTACCTGCAGCGGCGCTTCAAGCTGACGGTCGATCCGTTCACCGAGCTTCATCCGCTGCTGGGGTCGAAGGAGGGGATCGCGAACCTCTCCTTCACCGTGCTCGATCCGGGGGACATCGCGATCGTGCCCGAGCCGGGCTACGCCGTGTATCACGGCGCGACGGTGCTGGCGAGCGCCACGCCGCACCTCGTCCCGCTCACCCCGCGCACCGACTTCCTGCTCGAGATGGAGGAGCTGCCGGCGGACGTGGTGCGGCGCGCGAAGCTCGTCTACCTGAACTATCCCAACAACCCGACCGCGGCCATCGCCCCGCGCGAGTACCTGGAGCGCACGGTCGCGTTCTGCCGCCGGCACGACATCCTCATCGTCTACGACAATCCCTATTGCGAGATCACCTTCGACGGCTACGTCGCGCCCAGCATCTTCGAGATCGCCGGGGCGAAGGAGGTCGCGGTCGAATTTCATTCGCTCTCCAAGAGCTTCTGCATGACGGGCTGGCGGCTCGGCTGGGCGGTGGGGCGGGCCGAGATGATCGCCGGGCTGGCCCGCGTGAAGAACTACATCGACACCGGGGCGTTCCTGGCGATCCAGGCGGCGGGCGCGGCCGTGCTGGCGCAGGCGGAGCAGCTGTCCCGCGGCTACGCCGAGCGTTTCCGCGAGCGGCGCGACGCGATGGTGGCGGCGTTGCGTACCGAGGGGTTCGAGGTAGAGTCGCCGCGGGCGACGATGTACCTGTGGATTCCGCTCCCCGACGGCATGCCGTCGGCGGCGTTCCAGCGGCGCGCGCTGGAGGATGTCGGCGTGGTGACGCTCCCGGGCACGGGTTTCGGCGCGGGAGCCGAGGGCTTTTTCCGGATCGCCCTCACCGTCGCGACGCCGCGGCTGGTCGAGGCCGCCCAGCGTCTGGGCAAGGTGCTGGCCGCTGTCTGAGCCCCTGCCGGCCCGCACCGGGCCCCGTCCCGCCATCGGGTGGGTGGTCGCCGTGCTGTTGCACGTCGTGGGGCTCGGTGTCGCCATCGCGCTGAAGATCGAGTTCCAGCGCCCGCCGGTGCGGTACGTCCAGATCGCCCCCGAGCCGGAGCTCCCGCCGTTCGGCGGCGTGCGCCCCGGTCCGAGCAGCGGGAATCGGCTGGGGCGGGGAAAGGTGCGGCCGGCCCCACCGGTCGTCGCGGTGGAGCAGCCACCCGACACCACGGAGAGCGCGCCGCAGGCCCTCCCGGCGCCCGCGCCGGCGGCCTCGCGGCCCGGCCTGGTCCTGTCTCCCGGTGTGGGCGACGGCAGGCTGTGGGTGAATCCGCGGCCGGCGCTTCCCGAGGATATCGCCGACGCGATCTACGAGGATCGGGCTCCGCGCGACTCGGTGATCGTGCGGCGGCTGCGCGCGATGGTGGACTCGCTGAACGTCATCATCGATTCGGAGCAGCGCGAGCACCGGATGCCCTCGTGGGTGGCCCGCGGGGATGACGGCAAACCGGTGTGGGGGCTCGATCCGAAGGGCCTGTACGTCGCCGGGGTCAAGATCCCGACGCCGGTCCTGGCGCTGCTGGGGAGCCTGTTGCCGCCCGGGAATTACGACGAGGCGGTGCGCCAGCGCCACCTCGCCGACATGCGCGCCGACATCATGCAGGCGGCGGCCCGCACGGAGAACCTCGAGATGTTCCGGCGCTACGTGCGGGAGCTGCGGGCGCGCAAGCAGGCGGAGCGCGACGCGGATCGGCGGCAGCGGGGAGACACCACGAAGGCGACGCCGTAGCCTCTCGTCATCAGCGCGTCGCCGCGGCGAGCCGCCGCAGCGCCGCGTCCTTGCCGA
>DATDED010000014.1:0-6043 GCA_036523455.1 Gemmatimonadales bacterium | reverse complement strand
AATGGGGGAGCCGGGAGGGCGTTGTCGTCTTCGTTCTGGTTCTCGCCTGCTTGGTCGACCTGATCACCAACGTTCCCGTCGTTGTTCAGGCCGTCCGGCTCGTCCAAGCCGTCCTGATTGTTCTGGCCGTCCGCTTCGTCGACGCCTTCCTGATTAATCTGGCCGTCCGCTTCGTCGACGCCTTCCTGATTGTTCGGGCCGGTCAGGCCCTCAACCATCACGACTTCGCCTTGGACCCGTGTAGCAATCCCGTGCATGAGGGGCAGCCGAGGCTTGGCGGTGGCAGAGGTGGGGGTCCGGGGCACCTGCCCGGCGAGCAGCGATGGCAGTGCCATCGCCATGACGACTCCCAAAAGTTTCCGAAGCATGGGTGATGCCTCCCGTTGGTTCGGGGCACGTCATCTCCTCAATACACTATAACACCAATGCCAGCGACGCGTGTCACATCTCGCTGGGTAGGCGAGCAGTTGGTGACGCGCGTCACACCGGCTATCGATCCTGACGAATTCGCTCAGAAACTCGAATCGCCTAGCACGCGAATCCTTCGCGTGAGCTGACCGCATCGCCAGCGGCACCGCGTCTCCGTGGCTAGAGGAGCCCGGCGTGCCGACTTCAGACCGAGCTTCCTGCCCGCCGCAAGCAGCGCGATCGATTCGCGGATGCGCCGCTCGCGAGTCTCAGGCCGCTTCGGGATGTGGATCCGGACGACGAAGTTGCGGCGCTCCCTGCGCGTCAGCTTCTGAAAGAAACTCGACGCCTCGGGGTTGGATTTGATGGCCTTGCCGATGTACCTCGGCAACTCGGGAATGCTCGGCTCCGGCGCGTATCTGGATCAAACTATTGATCCTACAGAAAACCCGACTGCGGTACCTTACTAACTCCTTGCTACTGCTAGTCGGGACGGCGGGATTTGAACCCGCGACCCCCTGAACCCCATTCAGGTGCGCTACCGGACTGCGCTACGTCCCGATGCAACGAACTCTACAACCGAACCGAAACAGCTACCGGGCTGCGACCGAGGGCCGCCGCAGGCGGCCCGAGGAAGTCCTTTAGGGCGCTACGTCCCGCTTGCAGGGCAAGGTACAACCGAACCGCAACAGCTACCGGACTGCTAGTCCTTTAGGGCGCTACGTCCCGAAAAACTAGACGCCTAGCCGTCGAGCCGCTAAGCCGCCGAGGAACTGCTCGGAGCGACCCGGCAGGGCGAAGATAACCGGACCTTCGCCACAGACACAACTTCAGCGGTCATGCCGACCTTGCCGCGGGCGTGTCCTCGCCGCCCCGGCACCCCGAGGATCACTGCCCTAGCCGCCTCACCCGCCGGCGCCAGATTAGGAGGTTCCAGTCCGCCTGCGGGACGGCCGGTGGCTGACAGTCCGCTCGACTTCGCATCCTTCGCAGACCGCTACACGATCGAGCGCGAGCTCGGCCGCGGCGGCATGGCGACCGTCTACCTCGCCCACGACCGCAAGTACGACCGCCTGGTCGCCCTCAAGCTGCTCCGCCCCGAGCTGGCCGCGATCCTCGGCGCCGACCGCTTCCTGCGCGAAATCCGCCTCACCGCCCAGCTGCAGCACCCCCACATCCTGCCACTGCTCGACTCGGGTGACGCGGGCGGCGTCCTCTACTACGCCATGCCCTACGTCGCGGGCGAGAGCCTGCGCCAGCGCCTCACGCGCGCGGGGCCCCTCGCCCCGGCCGAGGCGCTCGCCATCCTGCGCGCCATCGCCGGGGCGCTCGACTATGCGCACGAGGCAGGCGTGGTCCACCGCGACATCAAGCCTGAGAACATCCTGCTGCACGAGGGCGAGGCGATGGTAGCCGACTTCGGCATCGCCCTCGCCCGCTCCGCCGCGGACTCGGACCGCCTCACCGGCACCGGCATCTCCGTCGGCACGCCGGCCTACATGAGCCCAGAGCAGGCGACGGCCGAGGCGCTCGACCGCCGCAGCGACGTCTACAGCCTCGGCTGCGTGCTCTATGAGATGCTGGCCGGCACCCCGCCCTTCACCGGTCCCACGGCGCAGGCGGTGATCGCCCAAAGCCTGAGTGCGCCGGCGCCGCGCCTCCCAACCGAGCGCCGGGTGTCGCAGGCGGTCGACGATGCCCTCGCCCGCGCCCTCGCCAAGAACCCGGACCACCGCTTCCCCACCGCTGGCGCTTTCGTCGCGGCGCTCACCACTCCCGGCGCCCGGGCACGCCGTCTCTCGCGCCGCGCGCTCGTCGCCACCGCCCTGGTCGCCCTCGTGGGACTCGGCGTCGCCCTGCGCCCGTACCTGCACCTCGGGCACGCCACAGCTCTCCCGGCCGTCGCCGTGCTCTACTTCGACAACCTCTCCCCCGACACGGCCGACGCCTACCTCGCCGACGGGCTCACCGAGGAAATCATCGCCCGTCTGGGCGGCGTGACGCGGCTTGACGTGCGCTCGCGCGCCGCGGTGCGGCGCTTCCGCGCCGGCCGCGGGTCCGAAGACCCCGCCGCGATCGGCCGGGCGCTGGGCGTGACCTACCTCGTGACGGGAAGCGTGCGCCGCGCCGGCCCCCGCGCCCGCGTGATCGTCGAGCTGATGCAGGCAGGCTCGGGCGACCGCGTCTGGGGCACGACGTTCGACCGCGCGGTGGGGGACCTGCTCGACCTGGAGGACGACATCGCCCAGGCGGTGGCGGGCGGCGTCGTCGGCCGGCTCGCCCCGGCGGAGCGCGCGGTTCTCACCACCCGCGCGACGACGAACGAGCAGGCCTACGACCACTACCTGCAGGGCAACTGGTATCTCGCGCGCCGCGCCTCCGAGACCGACGGCCGGCGTGCCCTGGCGGAGTACCAGGCGGCCCTGCGCCTCGACTCGAGCTTCGCATCCGCCTGGGGCCGCCTCGGTCTCGTCTATGGCATCTACGCCAACTGGCCGTGGGACTACCCCGGACTGACGCTCGACAGCCTGTTCGCGCGCGGCCTCGCGGCCACGGCCCGGGCCCTCGCGCTCGACTCCGAGAACGTGGACGGCCTGCTGGCGCGCGGGTTCCTGCTGATCCCGCACCCGACCGATGCCGACGCGCAGCGGGCGTTCGGCCTCGACCCGAGCCTGCTCGGCGTCGGCGTGGAGCTGGCCTGTCCGACGAGCGTCGGCGATTGCGCGCGGGAAGCGGTGACGGTGCTCGCCCGCGCCATCCGCCTCGCGCCGCGCGACGCCGAGGTGTGGTACCAGTACGGGCGCGCGCAGCACGTCGCCGCGCGCGGCGATCCCGCGCTCCTCGCCTCGGGCGACACGGCCGTCGCGGTCTCCCTCACGCTGGAGCCGGACAGCCGGGTCTCGGCGTGGCTGCTGGGTCTCACCTACCTGCGGCAGCGGCGCTGGGACGCAGCGCGGGCGATGCTCGACAGCGCCATCGCGCTCGGCCGGCGCGATCCTCCGGTCTTCGCGTTGCGCTTCCACACGCGGCTGGGCCAGGGCGACCTCGCCGGCGCGCGTGCGGATCTGGACACCATCGGCCGGTTCCTCGTGGCACGCTCAGCAGGGGATCCGCTGGTCGCCACCTATCTCGTCGCGATGCGGGCCACCGTGGCCGCCCGCGGCGGCGATTCCGCCGCCGCCCGGACCGCGCTGCGAGCGTTGCTCACCCGTCGTCCCGCGCCGCTCATGCAGTCCCGCGTCGAGCGGCTCTGTCTCGCCGCCGCCTACCTGGCGGCGGGGGAGCGCGAGTCGGCCGTCGCCATCCTCGAGCGCCTGCCGTCCGGCAACTGGGACAGCGACAGGCTCGATCCCGTGTGGGACCCGGTCCGCTCCGACCCGCGGCTGCCGCGCCGCCCGCAATCAAGGAGTGGCTCATGAAGCGACTCGCCCTGCTCGTGCTGTGCCTTACCGCCTGCCGCCCCGCTCCCGCACGATCGCCGGCCTCACGCGAGGGCTACATCGAGGTGCCGGGCGGACGGGTGTGGTATCGCGTCGTGGGCGGGGGACCGCGCACCCCGCTCCTCGTACTGCACGGCGGCCCTGGAGTGCCGAGCACCTATCTCAAACCGCTCGCGGCGCTGGGGGACGAGCGGCCGGTGGTGTTCTACGATCAGCTGGGCGCCGGCAAGTCCGACCATCCGTCGGACACGACCCTGTGGCGCATGGACCGCTACCTCGCCGAGCTGGCTCGCGTGCGCGAGGCGCTGGGGCTGGGCGAGGTGCATCTCTACGGACATTCCTGGGGCGGGGTGCTCGCGCTCGACTACGCGCTCGCCCGCCCGGCCGGATTGCGCAGCCTGATCCTCGGCGGCGCCGTCGTGGACGCGCAGCGCTACCTGCACGACAACGACAGCCTGATCGGCACCCTGCCCGACTCGGTGGCGCGGGTGCTGCGCAGCGAGCCGCCCGATGCGCCCACCCATTCGCCCGCCTTTCCGCCGGCCTATCTCGAGTACCTGCGGCGCTTCTTCGCGCGCCGGCAGCCCTGGTCGCCCGAGCTGGACAGCGCCGTCCGCCTGATGGACAACTCCTCCAGCCGGGCGATGGGATCGTTCATGCAGAGCTACGACCGCACCGACCGGCTGGGCGAGGTTGCCGTACCGACGCTGTTCCTCGTGGGCCGTTACGATCCGATCACGCCGGAGGCCACGCGCGACTACCAGGCGCGAGTGGCGGGCTCCGAGCTGGTCGTGTTCGATTCGACCGGGCACCTGCCGATGCAGGACGAGCCCGAGCGCTACGTCGCGGTGCTGCGGCGGTTCCTGCATGAAGTCGAGGCGCGGCGCTGAGCCTTGCGGCCCGTTCATCTCGCCTCTATTCTCGTCGCCCTCCTCCACCTCGAGGCCCACATGCGCCTGTCTGCCTGGCTCGGCACCACCCTTGTCGCCCTGGCCGCCTGCAAGCCCGCCGCGACGCCGCCGCCCGATACCTCGGCGGCCGCAAAGGCCGCCATCGATGCCGCCAACGCCACCTGGCCGCGGCTCACCTCCAGCGGCCACGCCGATTCGATCGCCGACCTCTACACGGCTGACGCCGTGATGATGCCCCCCAACATGGCGACGGTCCACGGCCGCGACTCGATCCGCGCGTTCTTCGCCGTAATGAACACGATGGCCGGCGTGACCCTCACGTTGCGCGCCGGGTCGGTGTGGGCGAGCGGTCCCGCCGCCACCGAGATGGGCCGCTGGAACTGGAGCTGGGCCGCGGGCGTCAAACCGCCCCCCGGTATGCCGGCGGCGGACTCGGGCAAGTACCTGGTGCGCTGGGTGCAGGAAAACGGGCAGTGGCGCATGGCGCAGGATATCTGGAACAGCGACCTGCCGCTGCCGACGCCTCCGGCGTCTGCGCCCGCGCGGCGCTGATACCACCTCGCCCTCGCGAAACGACAAGCCCCGGCGATGAGCCGGGGCTCTGTTTCCCCTCTCAATCGCTGAAACACCCCACGAGCGACGAGATCCCCACCGCACTCCCGGCCGCCCGCAACGCGATCGTCCCCGCCGCGCGAGCGGTCTGTCCGGCGTAGAACTGCCCCACGCTGGGGCCCACCACGACCCCGCTCAGAAACACCCAGGCCCCGGCGTCGGCGCCCATCAGCAGACCCGTCCCGATCGGCACACCGGTCGCGCCGACCCCCAGCAGCACGCCGGTCGCCGCGGACTTGGGCCCCGCGGCGGTGCGTCGCTCCGCCACCGGCGGCGCGCGCCTCCGTCCGAGCGGCACGGCCACCGTCACTCCATAGCGGTGCTCCCGCAGATTCACGGCGGGCTCCACCGTCACGTGCCGCTCGTTATAGCGACGCACCGAGCGCGGGGTTGAGGCGATGTCCCACACGGCCAGGCCGGTCACGACGGCCGCCGAGAGGAAGAACGTCGTGCCGCTGCAATCCTGTGCGGGGCCCCGAGCCGGCAGCGCCCCCACAAGCAGAAGCGAGCCGGCCAGCGCCAGCGGCAACCGGGATCCGAATTTCACGCCGACGATCACGGAACGAACGCCCGGGCCACGGCCAACTCGGCCCGCCCGCCGTCCGCCCGCTCCATCAGCCGCACATACTCGCGATACCCTTCGGCCGCCGCGGCGCGATCGCCCGCCAGCTC
>DATDED010000013.1:0-4875 GCA_036523455.1 Gemmatimonadales bacterium | reverse complement strand
GTCGGACGATACGGCGATCCCCGTGATGGTGCCGCTATCCGCCGCAGCCGGAAGTCCCGTCACGCCCACGTAGCGGAACCCATGGAAGGTGAAGTGCGGCTCGTAGCGCTCCTCCCCTTCGCCCTTGAGGGTATAGCGATCGGTCTGAGCCGCCCGCCGGAGATTGGCGGTGTAGAGATTCCCGTCGCGATCGAGCACCTCGGCGTAGCGCAGCGTGACGACCGTGCCGGCGGGACCGCGGACCGCCAGGCGGGCCCATCCGGTGAAGTTCTGGCCGAGATCGAAGACGGTCTCGCCCGAAGGAGCCCGGTGGATGGCCACGGGGCGCAGCTCGCGTACGCGACGCACCGGCGGCGACTCGGAGGCGACGAGCGCGGCGGCCGGTGGCTCCACCGTGGCGACGGGCGCCCAGTCACGGTCGTCGTAGGGCGCAGCCGACCACCCGGGACGCTCCCGCCGCGCGTCGTAGGCCTCGCCGCCGTAGATGTCGGAGCCGAGGACCGGGCCGGAGGTCGTCTTCCACTGTGAGTCGGATACGACGCGCTCCGTGCGGCCGTCCCGGTAGCGGATCTCGAGCTGCAGGCGCAGCGCGAGGCGGCGGCCGTAGAGGTTGCGCTGGCCGAAGAATCCCAGCTGCCCGCGGTACCAGCCGTCCCCCAGCAAGGCACCGACGGCGTTGTCGCCGGGCCGCAGGAACGAAGTGACGTCGTAGGTCTGGTACTGCAGGCGGCGATAGTAGGAGGTCCAGCCGGGTGTGAACAGCCAATCACCCACGCGGCGGCCGTTGAGATAGACCTCGTACAGGCCGAGGCTCGTCGCGTAGAGCCGGGCCGAGCGCACCGTGCCGCTCACGTGAAAGGCACGGCGTAAAAGCGGCGAGGGGGAGGGGAGGGTGTCGGCCGGGCTCGGCGCCGTGCCGATCCACGCGGCCGTCCAAACCACGGGCTGGAACAGGCCGGTCTCCCACGCGCCGGGTGCGCTCCAGCCGGAGGCGTGGCCGCCCCGGTCCCATACGCGCACCCGCCAGACGTAGCGGGTCCGCGACTCGAGCGCCGGACCGGCGTATTCGACGAAGACCGACGCATCTGAGGCGATCCGTCCGGAATCCCACAGCAGGTGCTCGCCCCGGGCGAGGTCGGCGTCGCTCCGGGCGACCTGCAGCTCGTAGGCGCTCTGCACTGTGTTGCGCTCGGTGCTCGTGATGCGCCAGCTCAGGCGGGGTCGCGCGACGTCAATGCCCAGGGGATCGGTTAGATACTCCACACGGAGCCCGGTGACGCCGAGCGGGCGCTCGGGTGGACCGGGGAGCGCCAGGAGCGCGGCAAGCGAGAGCAGGAGACTTGACCTCACGGCTCCCCAATCTATGACTGGCGGAGGCCAGCACCAGACAGCAGGGCGGGGGTGGCGGGTCGGAGATACGTTCCGTCATGCCCGTGCGTATCGGCATCGACCTCGGCGGAACGAAGATCGAAGGAATCGCCCTGTCGTCCGCGGGTGAGGAGATCGCCCGACGCCGCGCCGCGACGCCGCCCGACTATATGGCGTCGCTCGACGCCATCGCGAACCTGGTGCGGGCGCTCGAACCCGACACCGGCCAGGCCACCGTCGGCGTGGGCATCCCGGGGGCGATCGTCCCCCGCACCGGACTCGTGAAGAACGCCAACTCGACCTGGCTCAACGGCCGGCCGCTGGGGCGCGATCTCGAGCATCGACTCGGCCGCCCGGTGCGGCTCATGAACGACGCGAACTGCTTCGCCATGTCCGAAGCCACGGACGGCGCGGCGGCCGGCGCCCATGTGGTCTTCGGCGTCATCCTCGGCACGGGAGTCGGCGGCGGGATCGTCGTCGACGGCCGGTGCCTGTTGGGCGCCAACTTCATCGCCGGCGAGTGGGGACACAATCCGCTGCCCTGGCCCGCTGCCGAGGAGCAGCCCGGGCCATCCTGCTACTGCGGCAAGCGCGGTTGTGTCGAATCCTGGCTTTCCGGGCCGGGGTTCGAGCGCGATCACGCCGCGCATACCGGGCGCACCTTGTCCAGCCGGGAAATCGTGCACGCCGCGGAGAGCGGTGATGCCGGCGCCGCGGCGACCCTGGCCCGGTACCACGATCGGCTGGGCCGTGCGCTGGTCTCGCTCATCAACGTGCTCGACCCGGATGTCGTGGTACTGGGTGGCGGTATGTCGAACATCGCGGGACTGCCGGAGGCCGTGTCGGCGGTACTCCCTCGCTACCTCTTCGCGGCCGGCGCGGAGTCCGATCCCGTTGTCACGCGGGTGGTGCGCGCGGCGCACGGCGACGCGAGCGGCGTCAGAGGGGCGGCGTGGCTATGGCCGGCATGACGCCCTATCGCCTCCGCACAATCGCCCGCGCCGGGGCTCCCTCGTGGCCGCGCACCTTCATGGGCAGGACGATCAGATCGTAGTCGCCAACCGGAACATCGGTGAGGTCCAAACCCTCGACGATGGGAATCCCCTTCCCGAGCAGAATGCGATGGGTGAGCGGCGCCGGGGCGCCGAACTGCTCGGCCGAGATGTAGTCGATGCCGACGAGCTTCACTCCCGCGTCGGCCAGGAGCTGCGCGGCATCCGGGGCGATGTAGGCGAAGTCGCGGTGAAACTCGGCCGAGCTCATCCAGCGGCGCTCGGTGCTCCTGGTGCGAAACAGCACCCGCTCGGCGCCTCTCCATTGATGCCGGGCGAGTTCGACCGCATCGATCGCCTGCACGCTGTCGGGAATCTGCACCACGCGTGCAGGGCCTACGAGGGCATCCAGTGCGATCCGGTCCACCGGGGCGCCGTCGGCCACGAAGTGCATCGGGGCGTCGATATGCGTTCCGCTGTGCGCTCCCAGAGAGAAGACCGATAGCGTGAGCGGATCGCCGCGTCGCATGTCCTTGAGGAAGTCGAACTTCATCGGCGCGTCGCCCTCGTAGACCGGCGTCGTCGCGGGATCGAGCGTCGCCGTCGCGTCGATCCACCCCGTTCCGGTCAACCCTCGCTCGACGGGCCCCTGACAGGCGACGGCCGCGAGGGCGACCGCGGCGACGAAGGAGCCGAGCAATCGTTCCATCTTCATGGCGTGGTGTTCTCCTTCAGATGAGGGCGCTCAGCGCCAGGGTCAGCACCAACCCCGTCACTCCGATGATCGTTTCGGCGGCGGTCCAGGTGGCCAGGGTCTGCGGAACCGTCATGTTGAAGTACTCCTTGATCAGCCAGAAGCCGGAGTCGTTCACGTGGGACAGCATCAAGGAGCCGGCTCCCGTCGCCAGGACGAGCAGTTCGGCGCTCGTCTGCGGCGTGGCAGCGGCTATGGGCGCCACGATTCCCGCGGCCGTCGTCATGGCCACCGTCGCCGAGCCGGTGGCCACGCGGACGAGCGTCGCCACGACCCAGGCGAGGACCAGCGGGGAAACCTGCGCACGGATCGCGACCTCCGCGATCGCCTTTCCTACGCCGCTCTCGATGAGCACCCGGTTGAACCCACCGCCGGCGCCGATCACGAGGAGGATGGCCGCCGTCGGTGCGAGGCAGTCGTTGGCCATGGACAGCATCCGGGAACCCGTCATGCCACGAGCGACGCCAAGGCGCCAGAACGAGAACAGGAGGGTGAGCAGGAGCGCCACGATCGGGTGACCCAGGAAGTCGAGCGCCGTGCGAACGGGGTTGCCCGCGACGAGCGACACGTCGGCCGCGCTGGCGCCGAGCATCAGCAGCACCGGGAGGAGGATCGTCAACAGCGACAATCCGAAGCCCGGCAGCTCCGCCGCGGTGTCCGTCGCCTCACCTCCCGCCAGCTGCGCGGCCATCGGGTTGGCCGCGGCGAGGGTGATGCGGGGCGCGATCCAGACGGCGTAGATCGGTCCGGCGAGCGCGGCCGTCGGGAGGCCCACGAGCATGGCGTAGAAGATGGTACGTCCCATATCGGCGCCGTAGGCCGTCACCGCGAGCATGGCGGCGGGATGCGGCGGCACCATGCCGTGCACCACCGACAGTCCCGCCACGAGCGGAATCCCGACCTTGACGAGCGACGTCCCGGTGCGGCGCGCGATGGTGAAGACCAGGGGGATGAGGAGGACAAAGCCGACCTGAAAGAAGACCGGAATCCCCACGATGAAGGCGACGACCATGATCGCCCAGTGCACCCGTCGCTCGCCGAACCATGCGATGAGCGTCGTCGCGATGCGCGTGGCGCCGCCCGACTCGGCCATCATCTTCCCCAGCATCGTCCCCAGTCCCAGGACGACGGCGATGGAGCCCAACACGGCGCCGACGCCGTCCTGGAACGCTTTCAGCAGGGCGCCGGGGGTCATGCCCGCCGCGGCGCCCATGCCCAGCGACACCGCGACGAGAGCGACGAAGGGATGGACCTTGAAGCGCGCGATCAGCAGGATCAGCACGCCGACCGCGAGGAGGGCGTAGAGCGGCGTCATGCGCTGAGCCGTACCACGATCTCATCCACGATGGATTCCGGTGTGTGAGCCAGATCGAAGGTCCACGCGTGCTCCTCAGGGGTCGGCGGCTCGAGGGTCCTGAGCTGGCTGCCCAGGAGGGTGGCCGGCATGAAGTGCGCTGCACGTTGCGAGAGACGCCGCGCGATGAGCACCGGATCTCCCGTCAGGTGCACGAACCTGATATCGGGGTCCGCGCGGCGCAGCAGATCGCGATAGGCGCGTTTGAGCGCGGAGCACGCTACGACCAGGCCGGTGTCGGTCCGTCTGGCTTCGGCGAGGCGCGCGGCGATGCTGGCCAGCCAGGCGCGACGATCATCGTCGGTGAGGGGAATTCCCTGCGCCATCCGTCGAACGTTGTCTGCGGGGTGGAGGTCGTCGCCTTCGAGGAACGCCACGCCGAGGGCGCCGGCCAGGAGGGTCCCGAC
>DATDED010000012.1:0-5739 GCA_036523455.1 Gemmatimonadales bacterium | reverse complement strand
CCGACCGCCGGCGGATCCCATTGACGTTGGCGGGTTAGATTCGACGCTCGTGACGCACTCTGACACTCCGCCCGTCGATCTCCTGAGCGGCATCACGCCGGCGCTCGAGCCGGATTTCCGGCTCGACCACCTGGTGGAGCTGTCGCGCGAGCGGGCGCTGTACCGGGCGTGGGATCGCCGGCTGAAGCGCAGCGTGGCGCTGCGCGTGCACCTCATCCCCGACTCGCCCGGACGCGCCTGGTTCCTGCGGGAGAGCGAGACCCTGGCGGCCCTCAATCATCCGGCCGTGCGGCACGTCTATGCCGCCGGAGAGGTCGGGCCGTTCGCCTACCGTACCACCAACTGGATCGACGGCGAGAGTCTCGCCGAGGCGATGCGGCGGGGCCCACGGCCGATTCCCAGCGTCATGTCTCTGGTGCGCGACCTGCTGGGGGCGCTCGAGCACGCGCACGCGCGCGGGATCATTCTCCGCCGCATCGTGCCGACCACCCTGATCCTCGAGCTGTCGGGTCGCGGGGTCGTCACGGACCTGCGCTACTCGAACTGGTGCCTTTCCCACGTTCCCGCGGACGATCCCGCGCAGGCAACCCCGTTCTCGGCGCCGGAGGTGTGCGCGCGCGAGGCCGGCGAGCCGGCGAGCGACGTATACGCAGTCGGGGCGATCGTCTACTACGCCCTCACCGGCAAGGAGCCGGAGACACCGCCCGTACCGCCGCGATCCCTGCGTCCCGCCGTGCCGTCCGCGGTGGAGCGCGTGGTGCTGCGCGCACTGCGGCCCACCCCCCGGGAGCGTTACTTCACGGCCACGGAAATGCTCGAGGACTTCGTGTCCGATGCCGGCGTCTTCCACGAGCCGGCCGCGGCCCCGGCCACGAGCGAGAAGGGGTTCGAGCGCCGCCTGCGCCGGGCGTTCGGCGACGACTACGAGCTGCTCGAGGAGATCGGGGCGGGCGGGTTCGGCCGGGTGTACCGGGTGCGCGACCTGGGGCTCGAGCGGGAAGTGGCCATCAAGGTGTTGCACCCGCAGCTGACGGCCGATCCCGGCGTGATGGAACGGTTCCGGCGCGAGGCCATGCTCGCCGCCCGGCTGCGCCATCCCAACATCGTCAGCATCTACGACATTCAGAGCCGAGCGGGACTGCAGTGGTACGTCATGGAGCTGGTGCCGGGCGCGAACCTGGCCCAGATCGTCAAGAAGGATGGGCCGTTCCCGCTCCAGAAGACGACCCGGGTTCTGTTCGAGGCGCTGAGCGCGCTCGAGCACGCGCATGCGCTGGGCCTCGTCCACCGGGACATCAAACCCGAGAACATGCTACTCGAGCCGACCGGCCTGTTGCGGATCACCGATTTCGGGCTGGCGTTGGCGTTGCGCGGGGACCGCTTCGGCGGGGCGACCTCGCGCAGCGGCACGCCGCAGTTCGCCGCGCCCGAGCAGCTACTCGGGGAGCGCGTGGATCCCCGCACCGATCTCTACTCGCTCGGCGCGGTCGCCTATTTCGCCTTGCTGGGCCGAGCGCCGTTCGAGGGGCCGACCCCCGAGGCCATCCTGGCGATGCAGACCACGGACAACGTGCCGGCGCTGCGAGAGGCGCGCCCGGATGTGTCGCGCGAGATCGAGGAGGTGCTGCGGCGCGCGGTGCGGGGCGATCCGGCGCAGCGCTATCCCAACGCGGCGGCATTCCGGGAGGCGCTGGATCTGGCCACCGGGGGGGTGTTGAAGAAAATGTTGGCGCTGCTCAGGGTGAGCTGACTCCCAGCACCTTCGCCGCCTTCTTCACGTCTCGCGGCTTCACCCACAGGATCGCCCCGTACCGGCCCATCCCGGCGCACACCGCGTCGGCCGCGGTGACGTTGATCTTCGCCCCCGCCAGCTTCTCGCAAATCCCCGCCACCGCGCCCGGCCGGTCCTCGCCGCTGATCAGAAACACCTTCTTGGGACCGGTGAGTTTGATCTTCGCCGCCTTCGCCGCGGCCAGAAATGCGGCCGGGTGCTCCGGGACGAGATCGATCTGGGCGCGCCGCGCAGCTGGGAATCCCGAGTACGCCAGCAGATTGATCCCGGCGTCCCGTAGCGCGTTCAACACGCGCAGGCCCTCGCCGGGCTTGTCGGGAACGGTCGTGTAGTAGTAGTCGGTCAGCGTGATGGTGTCGGGCATGGGCACCTCCGTGAGAGATCCTGCGGCGCAGGGACGCGCCTCACACCAAACTAGCGCCAGCGGAAGATTCTCACCGCGACGATGAAGCTCAGCGCTCCCCACGCCGCGACTACCCCGATCGGCGCCGCAATACCCACCAGAGACGCCCCGTCGATCATCACGCCCCGCAAGGCGTCGTTCAACCCGGTGAGCGGCAATGCCTTCACGAACGGCTGCAGCGCTTCGGGAAACCGTGCATAGGAGAAAAACGTCCCCGAGAGGATCCACATCGGCAACATCACGAGATTCATTAGGCCCGACACCGCCTCGACCGTCTTGGCCCGGCTGGCGACCAGCAACCCCAGCCCGGCGAACGAAAACGCGCCGATCAGCGTCACCAGGCCCAATATCGCGATCGACCCCCGCACGCCGACGTCGAACACCAGCCAGCCGAACCCGATCAGGGCCGCCACCTCGATCACCAGAAAGATGAGACGCGACAGCATGTACGACAGCAGGTACTCTCCCTTGCGCATCGGGGTGGCGAGAAAGCGCTTCAACAGTCCCTTGGTCCGCGCCTGTACGACCGTGAATCCCACGCCCCACAAGCCGCTGCCCATCAGGTTCATGCCGAGCAGGCCCGGGATCAGAAAGTCGATGTAGCGCGACCCGGGCTCGGTGGTGCGATCGTCGCGCACCACGACGGGATCGGCGCGCCCGCGGTCGCGCTGCAGCGCTTCATCCACCTCGAGGCGCGCGAGACGGCTCTCGGTCCGTGTCGAATCGTAGCGGTACACCACAGGGTCGCCCGGCACCACGACGAGCGCGACCCGGCCGGTGCGCAAGGCGGCTCGCGCCGCCGCGCTGTCCAGCACTACGGCGGCGAGACCGGGCGCGGCCTCGAGCACGCTCGCCGCCGCACTGTCCCCCGCCCCGCGCGCCACGCCGACACGCAGCTCGCCCGGGCCGCGGTTCTTGAAGGCGATGCCGAGCGCGAACGCGAGCACGATCGGGAATCCGAATACCCAGAAGAGGGCCTCGGGCTCCCGGTAGAAGCCCCGCATCCAGGCGAGGGTGAGCTGCGCCAGCGGACGCTCAGTCATCGCGAATGCGACGCCCCGTGAGCGACACGAACACATCCTCCAGCGTGGCGTGGTGCGTGGTGAGCGACGCCAGCGCGAAGCCCTTCCGCTCCAGCGTCGCCATGAGCGCGGGAAGCGTATGGTGCAGCTCCGCGACCGTGAGCGACACGACGCCGTCGGTGGATCGCACCGCGCGCACGCCCGGGAGCGCGCGCAGCTCGCCGTCCAACGCGTCGGGCTGCCCTCCCGCGAGCGTGAATTCCACCACGTGCTCGGCGCCGAGCCCCGCGATGAGCTCGCGCGGCGTGCCCAGGGCGATGACCCGGCCGTGATCCATGATCGCCACGCGGTCGCACAGCCGCTCCGCTTCCTCCATGTAGTGCGTCGTCAGCACCACCGTATGTCCCTCGGCGCGGAACGCCGCCACCACGTCCCACAGCTGGCGCCGCGACTGCGGGTCGAGGCCCGTGGTCGGCTCGTCGAGGAACAGCAGCTCCGGCCGGTTGACCAGCGCGCACGCCACCGCGAGCCGCTGCTTCTGACCGCCCGAGAGCTTGCTGTACCAGGCGCGCCGCTTCTCCTCCAGCCCCACGAGCGCCAGCACTTCCTCCACCGTATGGGCTCGGCTATAGAAGCTGGCGAACAACCGGATCGTCTCCTCCACCGAGAGCTTCTCGGGGAGCTTGGTCTCCTGGAGCTGAATCCCCAGCCGCTCGCGCAGGCTGCGGTCGGCCGAGCCGCCGCTCCAGGAAGCCCCGAGTACCTCCACCAGACCGGCGTCGGCCAGGGTGAGGCCCTCGAGGATTTCGACCGTGGTGGTCTTGCCGGCGCCGTTGGGCCCGAGCAGGCCGAAGCACTCCCCGGTTGCTACGGTGAGGTCGAGCCCCGCGACGGCTGTCACATCGCCGTAACGCTTCACGAGGCCGGCGCAGCGGATCGCCGGCCTTGGTGTCGCCGGGGAGGTCATTCCGGGTGTTTGGGCTCGGGCGTCGTGGCGGCGGTCATCGCGCGGTCGAGCTGAAAGCCGATGCTCGCCACCCCGTCGTTCAACGTCCGGAGCTTCATCAGGAGTCCCGACGAGCGGTTGGCGGCGACCGAGAGCTGTCCGGCGACATCGGCGACCGTCCCGATGTTGGCGCTCACAGCCCGGGCCCGCAGCCGCGAGCACTCCCGCGCGATCTGGCCGCCGAGATCCTGCAACACCTGTGGCCGGGCCGCCCGGCTGGACTCGAGGTCGCCGATGAGTTTCCGGATGCGGGCGAGGCTCCTCTGAAAATCCCCGATCTGCTGGACCCGCTCGGCCTGGAGGGGGGTGAGCTTCTGGTCGGCCATGTCGAGAAGATAGCTTTTGCATGCCCGGGTCGCGTGTAGCATATTCTGGGGGGCGTGGGATGTGGGCGGTGGGACGTGGACAGGGCCGTCACCTTCCGCGATTCTGCCTCTTCACATCCCACGCGCCGTTTTCATCACGGGGACGCCAGGGCTTCGCCGAGCACCCGCCCGTCGGGAATCGACAGCGGAGCGAGCCCCAGCAGACGCGCCAGCGTCGGCGCAATATCCACCGTATTGACGCGCGCCCCATAGGTCCCCCCCCGCACACCCTTTCCCGAGATGATCAGCGGGACGTGAGCGTCGCGATCGCTCGGCTGACCGTGCGCCGCGTATCGCACGCCTCCCGCGTAGGCCCAGGCATCCCAATCGTCCAGCGTGACGACCAGGCCGATCCCGGCGTCCGGCGCGACGGCGTGACGCCAGCGCCGCGCCACGGGATCCGCCGCCGTGTCGGCTGCGGCGAGCGAATCCGGCCGGTCCACGCGTCCCACCCCCGGCACGGCAAGGAGACGACGCGTCACGTCGGCGAGCACGCTGTCGATGCGGATGCCGAGCGCCGCGAGCCGCCCATTGTCCTTCACGAACAGCAATCCCGTGTCGAAATCGAGCCAGCCCCGCGGCGTGGCGGTCGCGGTCAGACGGTCGAGCTGCTGATTGACCGCGGCGATCAGCGTATCGACGCTCACCCAGCGCGCCCCGGGATGGCCGTGAGCCTGGGAAAATTCCGGGAACGGCGTCACGCCGTGATCCGCCGAGAGCACGATGAGCAGGTTGTCGCGACCGTAGCGGTCCGCCAGCCGGCCCAGGAACCACCCCAGGTTGCGGTCGAGGCGCAGCACCTGGTCGTGGATCTCACGCGAATCGGGGCCGAAGCTGTGACCGATGTAATCAGTGGCCGAGAGGCTGACCGCGAGCAGCTCGGTGGCGCCGCGCCGTCCCAGCTGGAGCGCTTCCACCCCCGCGAGCGCGAACGCCAGCGTCAGCGAATCCATGAGCGACGTCGTCATATACGCGATGGCCGCGCGGTTGCTGTCGGTCGGCAGGCGATGGGGGAAGCTCAGGTCGTGCCCGCCGTTTTCCCAGGGAACGCTGTCGGGCTCGGCATAGGCCGAATCTGGCAGCAGCGTGCCGATCTCCCGCCCCGCGGCGCGGAACGGCAGCCGCAGGGCGTTGAACGACCGCACCCAGGG
>DATDED010000011.1:0-27211 GCA_036523455.1 Gemmatimonadales bacterium | reverse complement strand
CGGAGGCGCCGAGCCGCAGGCACTCGATCGCCGTCTTCGGCTCGTCGATGGCGGTCAGCATGATGATGGCGAGATCCGCCTGGATGGCGAGCGCCTTCGGCACCAGCTCCACGCCCGTCATGCCCGGCATGCGGATGTCGGAGAGCATCGCCTGCGGCGCGTCGCTGGCGAGCAGCTTCAGCGCGCCCTCGCCGTGCTCGGCCAGGAGCACGCGGTAGCCGAGCCGCCGCAGGTAGCGGTCCAGTGCCTGGCGGATGCCCTTCTCGTCATCCACGACGAGAATCGTCGTGGGCTCCGCCGTGGTCGTCGTCATGAGGTTCTCGAAGCTAATTTGACCTGCACAACCCCAGCAAGCACGACTATCTTCGCCGCGTGACCGCCGTTGCCGACGCGCCCCCCCCCAACCTCGCCGCCGTGTCCGGCATCCTGGTGGGGCACTGGACCCATCCCAGCCGCGCGACCGGCTGCACGGTGGTGCTGGCGCCGCCCGGCGGCATGCGCGCCGCCGCGGCCCTGCGGGGCCGGGCCACCGGGACCCGCGAGCTCGACCCCCTCGCCCCACGCCACGTGGTCGGCCACGCCGACGCCATCCTGCTGACCGGCGGCTCGGCTTTCGGGCTGGGCGCGGCCGACGGCGTCATGCGATGGCTGCGGGAGCGCGGCCGGGGGTTCCCGGTACGGGCCGAGCTGGCCGTCCCCATCGTGTCCGCCGCGGTCATCTTCGATCTCGGCAACACCGGCGCCCAGCCCATGTGGCCCGATGCCGACGCGGGGGCCGCCGCCTGCGACGCGGCGGGGAGCGACATCGCGGAAGGCTCGGTGGGCGCCGGGACGGGTGCGACCGTCGGCAAGGCGGCGGGAATCCCCCGGGCGATGAAAGGCGGCGTGGGAACCTGGGCCGCCCGCGCCGGGGACATCGTCGTGGGGGCGCTCGTCGTCACGAACGCGGTCGGCGACGTCCGCGACGGGACTGGCGCGATCCTCGCGGGAGCCCGCGACGAGCGGGGCGGGTTCCTCGACAGCCAGCGCTATTTGGCGCAGGGCGGAGCCCCGTTCGGGGCCGGTCCGCCGTCGCCGCACAACACCACCCTCGCGGTGGTGGCGACCAACGCGGCGCTCGACAAGGTGGCGCTCGAGCAGCTGGCGCACGCCGGCAGCGATGCGCTGGCCCGCCGCATCACGCCGTACGGGACGCTGTTCGACGGCGACGTGGTGTTCGCGGTCAGCACGGCGGCACGGCCGCCCGCCTCGCCGCTGCAGGTCGAGGCGCTGGCCGCGGAGGTCGTCCCCGAGGCGCTGGAGCGGGCCGTACGGCTGGCGCGGGGCACGGCCACGACCCCGGGGCTCGCGCCGTGACCGATCGCCTGGCCCGCGCACTCGACGACGTGCGGCGCCGGTGGGTACCGGATCACCGGCTGGGGGTCTTCGACGTGGCGGCGAAGGAAGGGACGGCGCTGGCCGGCTCCACCACGAGCCGCGAGGCGCTCGCCGATGTGCGGCGCATCGCCGGCGAGGCGGGGCTGGCGATGGAGGTCGGTCTCCTTCCCGACGCCTCGGTGGACGATGACGGCAGGGCCGTCGTGACGGCCGCGGTGGCGCCATTGCTCGGCCAGCCGGCGGTCCTCGCGCCGCGGGTGAGTGAGGCCCTGCACGGCGAGCCGCTCGAGCTGCTGGAGCGTCGTGGCGACTGGCTGCACGTCCGCGCCGCCGACGGCTACGTCGCCTGGATTCACTCGGGCTACGTCCGGCTCGGGACGGAGGACTGGCTGGAGGATTGGCTGTCGCGCGCCACCACGCGTTCGCTCGGCTGCGAGCTCGAGCACCAGGGCACGCGCCTGCGGCTGCCCATCGGGTGCCGGCTCGCGCCTCCCCCCATACGCGGCGGGGCAGGACAGGTCGAAACCGCCGACGGCCGGCTGGCGCGTGTGGCGAGCGGCGTGCTCCAGCCGCAGCCGGAGCTCGAGGCCGAAGCCCGGGCGAGCGACGCTGCGACCCTGGCGCTGCGCTGGTTCGCCGGCGCGCCGTATGCGTGGGGTGGGCGCACTGAATGGGGGGTGGACTGCTCGGGACTCGCCCAGGCGACCTACGCGGCGCGCGGCGTGGCCCTGCCGCGCGACAGCGATCAGCAATTCACCGTGGGCAGCGAGATTCCTCCCGCATCCGCCGGTGAGGGGTACGAGAAGGGGGACCTGCTGTTCTTCGCCGAGCGGGGACGGGTGTCCCACGTCGCTCTCTGGGCCGGCGCCGGCCGCATCGTGCACTCGACCCTGTCGCGCGGCGGCGTGGTGAGTGAAGATTTTCTCGCCGACGTGCCGCGCCTGCAGCGGCTGCGGGACCAGGTCGTGGGCGTGCGACGCGTGGAGTCCTGATGCGCCTCGTGCTGTTCGACATCGACGGTACCATCCTGCTGACCGACGGCGCCGGGCGCCGCGCGATCCACCGTGCCCTGCTCGAGCTGGTGGGGGCCGCGGGGCCGATCGGCGACCATCGCTTCGACGGCAAAACCGATCCACAGATCGTGCGGGAGCTCCTGTCCCTCGCGGGGCACGGCGATACCGGCATGCAGGAGCGGATTCAGGCGGTGTGCGACCGGTACCTGGAGCTGCTGGAGGACGAGCTCACGCGGCCGACGCAGACCCGCGTGATGGCGGGTGTGCGCGAGCTGCTGGCGGCCCTGGCGGGTCCGGAAGCCGCCGGTGCCGCGCTGGTCGGCCTGCTCACCGGCAATCTCGAGCGTGGGGCGGCCCTCAAGCTGCGCTCGGCGGGCATCGACCCCGGGCGGTTCGCCGTCGGCGCCTACGGGTCCGACGCACCCGATCGCCCGCTCCTGCCCGCCATCGCGCGGACCCGTGCCGAATCGCTCACGGGACGCACGATCGCGGGGGCCGACGTGATCGTCATCGGCGACACGCCGGACGACGTCGCCTGCGCCCGGCCCATCGGCGCGCGCACGGTCGCGGTGGCCACCGGCCGCTACGACGTCGGGTCGCTCGCGGCGGCCGGCGCCACCCACGTGTTCGCCGACCTGTCGGACACGGCGGCCGTGCTGGAGGCGCTGCTCGCATGAGGGCTCCCCGCCGCGCTCGCAACGGCCCGCGGCCCAACGCGGAGCTCGAGGTCAAGGCCCGCGTGACCGACGTCGCGGGGCTGCGGCGCGCGCTGCGTCGCGCCGGCGCCCGCCTGGAATTCCGCGGCCGGATGAGCGACCGCCGCTATGACCGTGCGCACGAGCTCACGCGCCGCGACGACGTGCTGCGGCTCCGGGTGTACCGTCCCGATCGTCGCGGAGCACGCCATGCGGTACTGACCTGGAAGGGTGCCGCGAGCACGCGCCGCGGCCGGAGCGGCGGATACCGGCTCCGCGCCGAGCTCGAGGTCGCCGTGGCCGACCCGGACGCGATGAACGTGCTGCTTGGCCGCCTGCGCTATCGCGTTTCGATGGAGATTGACCGCCGCATCGAGGTCTACCGGCTGGGAGCGGCGGTGCTGCGGCTGGAGCGCTACCCGCAGATGGACACGCTGCTCGAGGTGGAGGGATCGCCGGCCGCGATCGAGCGAGCCGTCGCGGCCACCGGATTGCCGCGCGAGCGGTTTCACGCGGAGTCGTTGCCGTATTTCCTCGCCGCCTACCGGCGCCGTACCGGGCGCCGGGCGCGCCTCGCGTGAGAGCGGAGATGGCGGTGACGCTGCCGGTTCCCGAGCTCGGACCGCCTCTGGGGCGGCTCATCGTTCCTCACCGGCTGGGCGATCCGTGGGTCCAACTGGACGACGTCCGCGAGGCGCTGGCCACGCGGGTGATGGAATGCGCGGGGTCGGCCCGCCGCGATGCCGCGGACGCCGCTCCCGCCCGTGCGCTGCGCCAGCTCGACCGCGACGCGTGGAGCGAGTCGTGGAACGAAGCGGTGCGCCGGGCGGCGGAGCGCGTGGCCCAGGGGCTCGACGCGGCGCTGGCGCTCGAAGCGCGGCGCGTCCGGATGCCCGCCCGGCGCTCCCGGCTGCTCCCGTTGTCGCCCGCCGAGCGACGCGCCATCGCCGCCCGGCTCGCATCGGGCGCCGAGGGCTTCGAGGCAGCGCTGGAGGATGTGGCCCGGGCGACGGATGCGTTGCACCGTGATTGGCCGGGCGACTCGGGAGTCATCGCGGAGTGGCGGGCGGCCCAGGAGCTGGCGGCGCGCCGGCTCGAGGCCGCCTGGCTCGCCCTCGAGACGCTGGTCGATCAGGAGCGCACCCGCTGGGCGCCGGAGCTCGATGCGATCCGCGCCTGGCGCCCGTCCCTCGTGCCCGTGTTCGCGATCTGGCTGCCGCTGGCCGGTGCCCTCATCTGGCTCGCCCTGGTTCTGGGGGGCTACCTCTCCGCACCCGCATGGCTCGCCGCCGCGCTGGGATTCTGATTCTCGCGCTGGTCGCGGCGCCCGCGGGGTCCGCGGCCGCGCAGCTGCGTCCGCTGGCGGTGCGCGTGTCGGGGCCGGCCGGTCTCGATTCACTGGCGCGGTTGGGCTTCGAAGTCGCGGGGGCCCGGGTCGTGGCGGGAGGACTCGAGGCGCTGGTCGTGGCGTCGCCCGAAACCGAGCGTGCGCTGGCGGGCCGCGGCTTCTTCGCCGCGCTGCCCGCGGGGGTCCCCGCCGCGGGTCCCGCGGGGGACAGTTTCGCGGTGTTTCGCTCCTTCGACAAACCGGGCACGGGCATCCGGGCCACGCTCGCCGCCTGGGCCGCGGCGGACACCCTGATTCATCTCGATTCGATCGGCGCGAGCGTCGAAGGCCGGCCGATTCTCGCGGTGAAGATCGGACCCGCGAGCGACGCTCCCGGGCGCCCCAACGTGCTCTTCCTGGGCACGCATCACGCGCGCGAATGGGTCTCGACCGAGGTCGCCATGGCGCTCATCCGCTGGCTGGCCGACTCGGCGGCGGTGCTGACCGCGTCGCGGGATATCTGGGTGATCCCGGTGGAGAACCCCGACGGCTACCAGTTCACCTTCACGACGGATCGCTACTGGAGGAAGAACCGGCGCCTGAACGGCGACGGGTCCTACGGCGTGGACCTGAACCGCAACTATCCGGCGTTCTGGGCCTTCGACGACGCGGGCTCGAGCGGGCTGACGGGAGCGGAGACCTACCGCGGACCGGAGCCGGCTTCCGAACCGGAGACGCGCGCCGTGATCGCGTTCCACGCCGCGCATCCGCCCGTGGTTTCGGTGTCCTATCACACCTACTCGGGACTGGTGATCTATCCCTACGGCTACCTGCCGGGGGCGCTCGCGCCGGACGTGCCGCTGTTCCGGGCGCTGGCGGGGACCGATCTCGCCCCGGCGGTGCGCGACAGCGTCCCGTCGAGCTTCCATTCCTATTACCACCCGGGACCGGGGTGGAATCTCTACCCCACGAACGGCGAGTACACCGACTGGGCGTATCGCACCCACGGCACGATCGCGTTCACGCCGGAGCTGACGAGCGGCTGCTGCACGCCAGACTCGGGGCTGTACTACGGGTTCGTGTTTCCCGACGACTCGTCGCTGGTGCTGCGGGTGTTCCGCGACAACCTGCCCTTCGCGCTGGCGGTCATCGCGGCGGCGGGAGACCTCGCGCTGGCCGCCGGTCCGAGCGGCGCGGTCGCGTCGCCGCCCCGCATCGAGACGATCTGGCCGGAGGCCCGGGTGAGTCTCCCGGCGTCCGGTCCCCAGCCATTCGCGCTGTCGCTGCGGGGCGCCGGTGGCGTCATCGTCCAGCGGTCGCTGACCGCCGATTCGCTGTCGCGTGGCACGCTCCGCACGGTATGGCACGCGAACCTGAGCGCCGATTCGCCGGGGGCGGTACGGGTGGACGGCGGGGGTCAGGGTGGAGGCTCGGCGGCCGAGCTGCTGTCGCTTGCCGGCGCCGAGGATGGCGACCTCGGGTGGCGCGGCTGGCAGCGCTCCCTGAACGCGGTCGCGGGCATGTGGTCCTGGACCACGAGCATCGGCGTCCTGGATACGCTGACTTCGCCTGTCATCGATCTGGGTGGCCGGTCGCGGTTGTGGCTGCAGTTCTGGACGAGGCATCGCGGCTCGACCTACACGCCCGAGCAACACGGCCTGGTGCAGGTGTCGGCCGACAGCGGGAGTACCTGGAGCACCGTGGCGGACGTGGTGGGCGACGGGCCGGCGTGGTATCCCGTGCGCGTGGACCTGCCGCTGCTCAATGGGGCGCGCGGCGCGCGCGTGCGGTTCGTCCCCGTGGGCTTCAGCTGGTGGGTGGATGCCGTGGGGTTCGCGAGTGATTCGACCGGCGCGTTCCTGAGCCTGGCCCCGCCCGCGGAGCTCGCGCTGTCGGAGAACCCGGTGCACGGGAACCAGGTGTGGATCTCCTGGCCGGCCGGCACGGGCGCGCCGCGCCTCGGCATCTACACGTTCACGGGCGAGCGGTTGATCTCCACGACGTTGCCCGCGGGCACGATCGAATACGCGTGGGACCTCACCGCCGGCCCGCAACGCATCGCCAACGGCGCGTACCTCGTCGTGCTCGAGCTGGACGGGCGCGTGTCGCGGCGCCGGGTGTTCGTCACCCGATGAGCGTCGTCGGGATCGGGGTCGATCTCGTCGAGGTGGAACGGGTGCGGCGCATGCTCGGCGAAAAGGGAACGCACGTCTACGATCGCCTGCTGACGGTGGGTGAGGCGGCTTACTGCCGCTCCAAGGCGGATCCCGCCGAGAGTGTCGCCGCGCGTCTGGCTACGAAGGAAGCGGTGTACAAGGCGCTGCAGGGGAGTGCGGCGGCGCGCGGCATCGGATGGCGGGAAATCGAAGTGGTACGGGACGAGGACGGCCGGCCCGACGTCGTGCTCACCGGGCTCGCGGCGCAGCGGGCGAGCGAGCTCGGCGTCTCGCGGATCTTCGTCTCGCTGTCGCACACGCACGCGGCGGCGGTCGCGACGGCGGTCGTGGAAGCGGTCTAGCTTTCGTGGAAGGGCCTTTCTAGTTTTCGGCAGACCCTTTCTGAGAACCATTCTCATCTACCGCAAACCCCTTCTCATCCTGACCGTTCTGGCCGCGGCCGGCGTACCGCTGGCCGCGCAGGTCGTGGATTCCGCCTCCGTCGCGCGTCGCATCGTCGCGGCCGCGCAGCTCGCCGCCAAGGAGTACGCGCTCGGCGTCCCGGTGCAGGGCGGCCGCGTCACCGATGCCGAGGAGGTCAAGGAGGCCGGGCTCTTCCTCCACCAGGCCCGCCTCGACGTCCACGCGCTTCCGGCTGCCACCCGGGCCGATGCCGACAGTGCTCTCGCCGCGATGGCCGCCCTGGTCGACCGCACGGCCGCGCCGGAACAAGTCAGCGAATTGGCCGAGGCGCTGGCCGGGCGACTGGCCCGCTCGAGCGGCGCCCTGTTCCCTGTCCCTGTGGTCGCGCCATCGCTGGCGCGCGGTGCGGAGATCTACCGGGAACACTGCGCCTCCTGTCACGGCGAAACCGGGCGGGGTGACGGGCCGGGGGCGCTGGGACTCACTCCGCCGCCGGCGAACCTCGCCGATCCTCAGGTAATGGGCGCCAAGTCGCGCCTCGACCTCTACCGGCAGCTGCTGCTCGGCGTACCGGGTACGGCGATGCCCACGTTCGAGCACACGCTGTCCGAGGACGACCGTTGGGCGGTCGCCGCGTACGCGCTGACCCTGCAATACGGCGGCTCGCAGGCCGCCGTGATCATGGCCGCGGTACGCCGGCAGCTCGATTCCGCCGTTTCCCAGCGCTCGGATCGGCTGGCCTTCGACGCGTACCTGACGTTCGAGGGCGTCGAGACCGACGTGCGGGCGCACGACCCCGGGCTGGCGACGCGGCTCGAGGGTGAGTTCGCCCGGCTGCGGAGCCGGGCGGCCGCCGGCGCGTCTCTCGCCGAGCTGCAGACCCTGCAGAGAGAGCTGCTCGCCGATCTCGAGCACGCCGAGCGACTGCTGGTGGACCGGGCCTCGGGCGCCAACCTGTTCCTGCAGTCGTTGATGCTGCTTGTGCGCGAAGGCTTCGAGGCGATCCTCATCATCGCCGCACTGATGAGCTTCCTCACCAAGGCGGGGGCGCCCACCCGGCGCCGCGAGGTCGCCCTGGGCGCGTGGGCCGCGGTGGTCGCGAGCGGTCTCACCGCTGTCCTCTTCGAGCTGCTGCTCAAGGTCCCGCCGGTGCGGCGCTCCGCCCTGGAAGGGTTCACGATGCTCGCGGCGGTGGCCGTGCTGTTCTATGTGAGCTACTGGCTGCTCTCCAAGATCGAAGCCGACAAGTGGAGCGCGTTCCTGAAGGGCAAGATGCAGGCGGCGCTCTCGTCGGGCTCCGCGCTGGCGCTCGCCTCGGTGGCGTTCCTGGCCGTCTACCGGGAGGGCGTCGAGACGATCCTGTTCTACAAGGCGCTGCTCGCCTCGGGCGGTCCGGGGGACGCCGGCGCGGTGATCGCCGGCGTGGCACTGGGCGCCGGGTGTCTGGTGCTGCTCTACGTCCTGTTGATGCGGCTCGGCGTGCGCATTCCGATGAAGGCGTTCTTCGCCGTCACCGGCGCGCTGCTCTACTACATGGCGTTCGTGTTCGCGGGGAAGGGAATCGCCGAGCTGCAGGAGGCGGGGATGGTGGGAACCACGGTCCTGCCGTCGCTCGAGTGGCTGCGGGTACCGTTCCTGGGGATCTATCCGACGATGCAATCCCTCGCCCTGCAGGGACTGCTGCTGCTGCTGCTGCTGATCGCGCTGGTGGCGAGAATGCTCAGACTGAAGCCGTCAGCGGTCAGCCGTGAGGCCTCAGCCGTCAGCCGTCAGCAGGGCTCGTAGAGACCGCCTGTTTCTTCATCAGAGCTGCCGGCTGAGGGCTGACGGCTGACGGCTTCTTCAGCCGTGTCATCACGACCGCACCCACAGCGATCAACCCCAGACTCGCCGCCTGGGCGATCGTGAACCCGTGCAGCACGCGGTCGTCCTTGGCGCGCACAAACTCGATGAGCAGCCGCTCCACCCCCGCGATCACCAGGTAGCAGCCGAACAGCCATCCCATGGCATGGGAGTGGTCCCGGTGCTTCCACAACCACGCCGTCGCCAGCAGCATCAGCGCCGTTTCGTACACCTGCGTGGGATGCACCGCCACGACTTGTGTCGGATCGGCGCCTGGCGTGAACGCCACGTGGAATTGCGCGAGATTGCCGATGGTCGTGGGGGGGAGGCCGTCGGGAAACTTCACCGCCCAGGGCAGCGACGACGGCACGCCGTAGTCGTCGCCTACGAGAAAGCATCCCACCCGGCCGACGGCGTAGCCCAGGGTCAGCGCCGGCGCTACGAGCTCGGCGGTAAATGCGATCGGCACGCGCCGCCGCCAGCTGTTGAACACGACCCCCAGCACGCCCCCCAGGAACCCGCCGTACCACACGAAGCCCCCGCGGCTGAACAGCGATTCCCCCGTGAGGGCCACGTACCACAGCTTGGCGCCGATGAGCCCGCCCAGCACCGCGCCGATCACCACGTCCGCGGCGAATTCCTCGTCCAGCCCGCGGCGCCGCAGGTCGAGCTGCATCGCCCAGCCGGCGAGGATGAACGCCAGCATCATCATCAGGCCGAAGCCAGTGATCGAAAGACTGCCGATCCGCACGACGAGCGGGTAGACGGTCATGACGCCCGGGGGGATGAGGGACGGGGGACGGGGGACGGGTGTTCCAATCCGGGAATCGGGAGATCCGCGCGGGCGTCGAGGGTCCAATCGCTGCGCTCGCCGCGCGCGAGCCGCCACCAGCCGGCGCGCGCGATCATCGCGGCGTTGTCGGTGTTGAGCCGCGGGCTCGCGACGGCCACACGCGCGGATCCCGCCAGCCGCTCGGCCGCCAGGGCCGAGAGGGCGCGGCTGCAGGCGACCCCGCCGCCCAGCACCGCGGTCGGGTACCGCGTCGCCGCCACCGCGCGGGCGAGCTTCGTGACCAGCACGTCGAGGACCGCGTCCTGGAACCCGCGCGCGAGGTCGGCGCGATCGCGCGCCAGGTCGGTGCTGTTGCGCACCGCGTGGCGCACCGCGGTCTTGAGCCCCGAAAACGAGAACTCGAGTCCTTCGTCCCGCATGGGGCGGGGGAACAGGAAGCGCGAGGGGTCGCCCGTCGCCGCCAGTTTCTCGATCGCCGGGCCGCCCGGATAGCCCAACTCGAGCAGCGTCGCGACCTTGTCGAACGCCTCGCCGGCGGCGTCGTCACGCGTGGCGCCGAGCAACCGGTAGCGGCCCCAGGCGGGCACGTCGAGCAGCAGCGTATGCCCGCCCGAGACGAGCAGGGCCACGAAGGGCGGCTCGAGCTCGGGATCCTCCACGGCGGGAGCGAACAGGTGGCCCTCGAGGTGATTCACGCCGATCAGGGCGCGATCGCCGGCGTAGGCCAGGGCCTTGGCATATACCACGCCGGTGAGCAGCGCGCCGACGAGCCCCGGCCCGGCGGTGACCGCGACCGCGTCCACTGCGCTCCACGACACGCCCGCTGCGGCGCGGGCGCGCTCCACCACCGACGGGAGCGCCGTGAGGTGGGCCCGGCTCGCCAGCTCGGGCACCACGCCGCCGAACACCTGGTGCACGTCCTGCGACAGGATCACGAGGCTCGCGAGCTCCGGCGGCTTCCCGCCGGAGCCTCCGACGAGCACGGCCGCGGAGGTCTCGTCGCAGGACGTCTCGATCCCCAGGACGACGTCAGCCACGGCCGCCCCGGCGTCGCACGACGAGGACGGAATCGGGCACGGCGCGCGCGGTGACACCCCGGGGGGCGAGCACCGTTACCCGCACCGTCGTGGTATCCGCGACGGCACCCGTCAGGTGGACGATGACCTTGAGGCTGTCCTTGGTGAGGGCCTGGATCACGGCCTCGGGCCCGCGCACGACCACGGTGGCGCGCGACGGTCGCAACTCGTAGCCGGTGAGCGGGCCGGCGCCGCTCTCCACCGGGAGCAGGTTGAAGACGCGCTCGTACACCGTGGTGGTCGATCCGCTGACGCGGACATCGTGCGGGGTGATGCGCACGACGCCGAGCGGCGCCGTATCGAGCTGGACAACCCGGGTGAACGGGCCGCTCACCGCATCGAACGCGGTGGGGAGCGTGGAGACCGACTCGATCCGCGACAGCAGCCGCTCGGGACCGACGAGCCGGGCGAGGTTGGGCGTGATCTGCAGCCCGCCCTCGAACGCCTGGCCCGATTCGGGCACGACCGTGAACCGCGGCAGGATCGGGACCTCCTTGCTCGACACGGAATCGAGCTGGATCGTCACGACCGCCGGGCGGATCTCATACACCTGCACATCCGCGCCCTTGGGCAGGTCGACGCTTCCGGGAAGAACCGGACTGCTCCAGAAGGCGGTGCTCAGGGTATCCGGCACCTGCAGCGGAATGACCTGACGAAACAGCCGGAGCCGCAGGAGCTCGGTGATCTTGCCGCGCAGCACGACGGTCAGCTCCTTCGGCGCGTCGAGCAGCGCGCGCCCGGGCGGCACGCGGACCTCGAGTTTCATCGGCAGCTCCTGGGTGACCTGCTCCTGCGCCGCCACGAACACGTAGAGCATCAGGGACAGGAACAGGGCGGCCAGCTTGAGGCCCCAGTTGCGGAACAGGCCGCGGCGCACCTCAGCGGTCATCGAGGAGGCGCCGGATCAGCACGTCGTTGACGGGAGCGTCCCATTCCATGGCGCCGATCACCTTCTTCACGATGACGCCGTGACGATCGACGATGTAGCTCTCCGGGACGCCGGTGGTCTGATATGCCTGCTGGATCTTCCCCGACTTGTCGTGCAGGATGTTGAAGGTCAGCCCCAGGTCCCGGGCGAACTTGCGCACGGCGCTCGAGTCGTCGGTGTCGACGCTCACGGCCAGGATGCGGAAGTCGGTCCCCTGGAAGCGGCCCCACAGCCGCTCCATCGCCGGCATTTCGACGCGGCACGGCTGGCACCAGGTCGCCCAGATGTTGATCAGCAGAACCTTCCCCCGGTAATCGGCGAGCCGGGCGGGGTGGCCGGTCTGCAGGTCGACCGCGTTGAACTCGGGCGCGTCCGAGCCGATGCCCACCAGCGCGATCTGGGGGAGGATGCGGATCACGAGGGCGGCCACGAACACCGCTGCCATCGCGAGCCCGGCCAGCAGGGTCAGCCGGCGCCGGTTCACGACGCGTCCGCGAGCAGCCGGCGAATCAGGATCTCATTCACCGGATCGTCCCAGTCCATCGCCCCGATTGCCTTCTTCACGATCACGCCGTGGCGGTCGATCACGAACGTCTCAGGGACCCCGGTCGTCTGGTACAGCCGCTGCGTGAGCCCTGGCTGGTCGTGCCACACGTCGAACGTGAGGCCGAACTGGCGGACGAAGGCGTCCACCGCCGTCGAATCCACGACATCCACACTCACGGCCAGGACATGGAAGTCGGTCCCCGCGAGCCGGTGAGACAGCCGCTCGATGGCCGGCATTTCAGTGCGGCAGGGGATGCAGTACGTCGCCCAGATGTTGAGCAGGACGACCTTGCCGCGGTAGTCGGAGAACCGGGCGGGGCGTCCGGTCTGGAGGTCGATCGCCTGGAACGTCGGGGCCCGGGAGCCGACGCCGACGAGCGCGATCTCGGGCATCAGGCGGATCGCCAGCGCCACGGCGAACACCACGGCCAGCCCCAGGCCGAGCAGCGTCAGGCGGCGCCGGCTCATCAGACCTCCACCGCGCAGCGCCGGCGCAGCTCGCGCACCTCGCGGCCCGGATCGGCGCCCGCGAAGATCGCATTACCCGCGACGAACGTGTCGGCCCCGGCCTCGTGGGCCTCCGCGATGGTCTCGGGGCCGATGCCGCCGTCCACCTCGAGAAACGCCCGCGCCCGGCGGGCCCGCAACAGGGCCCGCGCGCGCCGGATCTTGTCGGTGGACCCCGGCAGGTAGCGCTGCCCGCCGAACCCCGGATTGACCGTCATGATGAGCAGCAGATCCAGGTCCGTCACGACGTCCTCCACCAGAGCCAGCGGCGATGCGGGATTGAGGGCCAGCCCGGCGAGCATGCCGCGCTGCCGGATCGCCGCGAGGTGCCGCTGGACGTGCACCGTGGCCTCCGGATGAAAGGTACATACCGAGGCCCCCGCATCCGCCATCGGGTCGATGTAGCGCTCCGGCTCGACCACCATGAGGTGCACGTCGATCGGCCGGTCGGTGAGCGTGCGCAGCGCGGCCACCATGTTGGCGCCGAAGGTGAGATTCGGGACGAACCGCCCGTCCATGACGTCGACGTGGAGCCAGTCGGCGCCGCCGTCCAGCACCGCGCGCACCTGGTCGGCGAGCCGCGCGAGGTCGGCGGACAGGACGCTCGGCGCGATGCGGATGCCCGTGGCCTCGCTCATTCCGGGCTCCGGGCGACCACCACGTCCACCAACGTCCCGGGGGCGGCGAGCGTCCCGGCGGCAGGCCGCTGCGCCACGACCGTCCCGGGCGCGACGTTGGCGGTACGCTGCCGCGTCAGGCCGCCGATGGCGAGACCGGCGGCTTCGAGACGCGCCCGAGCGTCCGCGGGGGAGAGTCCCAGGAGATCGGGGACGGTGATGGTCGGGGCGCCGCGGCTGACGACGAGGCCGACGCCGCTGCCCGGAACGAGCGCGGTGGCGGCGGCGGGACGCGTGAGCATCGTCTGCCCGGTGGGGGCCGCCGACTGCACCGATTCCACCCGGCTCACCGTGAGCCCCGCCGCCGAGATCAACCGGGTGGCGAGCGCGGCGTTCAGTCCGATGACGTCCGGCACCGGGATGCGCGACGGTCCGGCGCTCGTCACGAGCGCCACCTTCAGGTTCGCGGGTGCCTCCACACCCGGGGGCGGATCCTGCCAGATCACGGTTCCCGCGGCGGCCGACGGATGGGTGGCAGACCCGTTGTCGATGGTGCCGAGCCGCGACGCGGTGAGGATACGCTGCGCCTCGTCGAGCGGCAGTCCGAGGACGCGCGGGACCTGCTGGTGGTGCGGGAAGATCGGTGCGGGGAACACGAGCAGCGCCGCGATCAGGTAGCCGGCCACAACGGCCACGCCGAGCCAGAACGCCCAGCGCAGCGCCTGGTCCTGCGTGATGGGCCGCAGGCGCCGCAACCGCGGGAAGCGAAAGTGGAGATGCCAGTCCTTGAGCGGCGGCATGTGACGCCGGAGCTTCATCAGGCCTCCCGCACCAGGCGCGCCGCGTACGCGCCGTCGATCCCGTGTCGCTGGGGGAGCGAGCGGAAGTCTCCGGCCGCGCTCAGCAGCGTTGCCGGGACCGACTCGTTCACCGTGGACCGTACAAACTCCGGGTGACGCTCCAGGAACGCCTCCACCTGTCGTTCGTTCTCTTCCGGTTCGAGGGAGCACGTGGCGTACGTCAGCACGCCGCCCACACGCACCAGCGTCGCGGCGGCTTCGAGCAGCGTCGCCTGACGCCGCGCGAGGCCGGTGATCGCCGCCGCCGAGAGCCGCCAGCGCGCGTCGGGGTGCCGCGCCATGGTGCCGGTCGCGCTGCACGGCGCGTCGAGCAGCACCGCGTCCCACCTCCCGGCCTGAAACGGCGCGCTGCGAAGATCCGCCGCGACGATCGGGACCGCTACTCCAGTCCGCCCCAGAGTCTCACGCAGGCGCCCCAGCCGGGGGCGACGCCACTCCCCGGCCGTGACCCGTACCCCGCCCAGAGCCAGCGCCACGGCTTTGCCTCCCGGGGCGGCGCAGGTGTCGTACAATCTCGCACCGGGCGGCACCGCTGCGAAGCGGCAGACCAGGGCGGCCGCAGGATCTTGGACGATAAAGGCGCCGGTGGAATACCCCGGAAGCCGGCCCGGGAGCAGGGAGCACGGAGCAGTCTGTGACGGTGACACGGATAGCCCGGCCTTGAACGGGGCGTCCTCGACCTGGTACCCGGCCGATTCGAGCGCAGTACGCAGCTCCCCTATTCCCCACCGGAGCGGCTGTAGCACGAGCGGCCGCCGGTTGTCGTTCCACTCGGCAAGCCGGGCCGTATCCCCGGAACCGAAATGGTCCCGCCACCGGGCCAGCAACCAGTCTGGATGCGATTCGACTGCTCCGTGCTCCGTGCTCCCTGCTCTGGCGAGTTTCCGGAGCGCCTGATTCACATAGCGCGCCGCGGGCTCCCCCGCCGTCTCGCGCGCCAGCTCGACGCTGGTCGAGACGGCGGCGTGGGCGGGGACCCGCTCCAGGCGGCGCAGCTGGTAGGCGCCCAGCCGCAGGATGTCGTGCAGCCGTGGATCGGTGTGGCGGAGATCGAGCGCGTCGTCGAGCGTCCGGCGCCAGCGCAACACCCCGGCCGACAGCTCGTAGGCCAGGCGCCGGTCGCGCTCCGGCAACGTGCGCACGGCGCGATCGCGCGCGTCCGAGAACGGCGTCCCGGCGCCCACGGCGCGCAGAATGTCGAGGGCCGCGCGGCGCGCAGCGGTCGGCCCCTTAATCCAGCATCCCCTCGAGCGGTGACGACGGCATGGCGACCTCGCGCCGCGGCATCCGTCCCGCCAGAAACGCGGCTCGTCCCGCTTCGACCGCGAGGCGCATGGCGTGCGCCATGGCGACCGGGTCCTGCGCGGCGGCCAGCGCCGTGTTCATGAGGATGCCGTCCACTCCCTGCTCCATGGTGAGGCAGGCGTCCGAGGCGGTTCCGACCCCCGCGTCCACCACGACGGGAACGCGGAGCCGGCGCTTGATGGTGCGGACGCCGAACGGGTTCAGCAGGCCGAGGCCGCTGCCGATCGGCGAGGCGAGCGGCATCACCGCCGCCGCGCCCGCCTCCTCCAGCCGCAGCGCGGTGATCAGGTCCTCGTTGGTGTAGGCGAGGACCTTGAATCCCTCGCGCACCAGCACGGTGGTGGCCTCGAGCAGCCCCGCCACGTCCGGTAGCAGGGTTTCCTGATCGCCGATGACCTCGAGCTTCACGAACTCGTTGAAGCCCGCCTCGCGGGCGAGCCGCGCGTAGCGAATCGCGTCCGCCGCGGAGAAGCAGCCGGCGGTGTTGGCCAGCAGGAAGAAGCGCTTCGGGTCCAGATGGTGCAGGATGCCCGCCTCCCGGGTGCGGTCCAGGTCCACACGCCGCACCGCGACGGTGACGATCTCGGCGCCGCTCGCCTCGATCGCCCGCACCATCTCCTCGTTGCTGCGGTACTTCCCGGTGCCGACCATGAGACGGGATTGGAACGTGCGTCCGCCGATCGTGAACGGCGCATCCTTCACGAGCTCTACGGCCGTGGTCATGCTCACCCGCCTCCGACGAAGTGCACCAGCTCGATCGCGTCGTCCGGCGCCAGGCGCCGCTGGGCGAGCTCCGGCCGACGGACGATCGTCCGGTTGTGCTCCACCACCACGATGCGGGGGTCGAGTCCCAGGACCCCCAGCAGGTCGAGCAGCGTGGCCTCTGCCGGCACCACGCGACGCTCGCCGTTGACGATGACTTCGATCACGTCCGCTTCACCTCCAGCGCCTCCAGAAACGCGCGGGCCGCATCGGCCGGCTCGGGGCTGTCCCACAGGGCGCGGATCGCCGCGATGCCGTGTACCCCGATCCGGGCCAGGTCGCGCGCCCGTGCGGGGTCGATGCCTCCGATCGCGATCACCGGGTGTCCGAGCTCGACGATCTCGCGCAGCCCTGCGACGCCGAGCGGCATCGCGCCGGGATGTGTAGCGGTCTCGAACACCGGCCCTGCCAGAAGATAGTCGGCTCCCTCCGCCTGCGCGGAACGCGCCTGCGCCACGGAGTGCACGGACCGGCCGATCCACCATTCCGGCCGGAGCCTGCGCGCGGCGTCCACCGGAAGGCTGTCCCCGGTGAGCTGCACGCCGGTCGCTCCTGCGGCGAGCGCCACGTCGAGCCGGTCGTTGACGAACAGGTTGATGGGCGGATGGCGGGATAGGCGGATGGCAAGCTCGAAGTGCTCGAGGCCGCTGAGCGAGCGGCCGCGCGCGTGCAGCGCGATCCCGGGGCCGGCACGGGCGAATTCGGAAGCGATACGATCGAGGCCGGGCCGGCGCGCGACGCGCTCGTCGGTCACCGCGTGCACCCGGGGAAGGGCCGCCCTCACGCGAATCGCTGCCCGGCGCTCACCCCGCGGCCGCGGATCCAGTCGGCCGCCGGCATCCGGTCCTTGCCCGCGGGCTGGACCTCGTCCACCTCCAACGCCTGCTCGCCGCAGGCGATCAGCAACCGGGTGTCGGCCTGCAACACTTCGCCCGGTGAACCCTCACGCTCCACCACGTGGCCGCCGAAGACCTTCACCTCGACCGCTCCCTGCTCCCCGCTCCCCGCTGTCGAGGCGAGGGTCGCCCAGGCACCGGGCTTGGGATCCAGCGCCCACGTCTGGCGCGCGATCGTGAGGGCCGGTTTCGTCCAATCGATGCGCGCCGTCTCCCGGGTGAGCTTGGGAGCGTGCGTGGCGCGGGTGTGGTCCTGAGGGACGAGTTTGAGTCCGTCCTGCTCCCACAGCGCGAGCGCTTCGATCAGGGCCTGCGCGCCCATTTCGGCGAGGTGGGCCGACAGCTCCCCGCCCGTGACGCCGGGGTCGATGTGGTGGGGGATCTGGTGCAGGATGGGACCGGAATCCATTCCGGCGTCGAGCTGCATGATCGTGACGCCGGTCGTCTCGTCGCCGTTCAGGATGGCCCATTCGACCGGCGCCGCGCCGCGCAGCTCGGGAAGCAGGGAGGGGTGCACGTTCACCATGCCGCGGCGCGGGATGGCCAGCAGCTCGGGGCGGAGGATGTGACCGTATGCCACGACCACGCCTACGTCCGGGGCCAGGGTGCGCAGCTGGTGCAGGAATTCGGGATCGGTCGGCCGCTCCGGTTGCAGGACGTCGAGCCCTTCGTCCAGGGCGGCGACTTTGACGGGTGGCGCGACCACCGTGGAGCGGGAGCGGCCCTGCGGGCGATCGGGCTGCGTGACCACGGCCCGGACGTCGAACCCTTCACCCACTAGGGCACCGAGCGAGGGGACGGCGAACTCGGGCGTCCCGAAGAAGACGATGACCACTAGAGCTCGCCAGCCGGCTCCGGCGTCACCTCCTTGAGGTAGCCGGTTTCGCCCTTGCGGAGGCGCTTCCATTTGGACAGCAGCAGGCCGCGCTTCACGGCCGAGAGGTGGTCCAGGAAGAGCACGCCGTCCAGGTGATCGATCTCGTGCTGGATGGCGCGGGCCTGGTAGCCGGTGGCCTCGTGGCGGTACGGTGCGCCGTCGCGATCGAGCGCCTCTACCACGATCGAGGCCGGGCGCTCGACATCGCCGAAGATCTCGGGGATGGACAGGCACCCTTCTTCCTCGATCTCCGTCGCCGCGCCGCGGCTGACGATCACCGGGTTCACGAGCACCAGCGGCTCGGGCGAATCCTTGCCGACGTCCACCACGGCGACCCGGCGTGCGACGCCCACCTGGTTGGCGGCCAGTCCCACGCCCTTAGAGGCGTACATGACGTCGAAAAGGTCCTCCACCAGCTGGCGCACCTCGGCGTCCACCGTCGCGACCGGTTCTGCGCGCTGGCGCAGCACGGGGGAGCCGAGCAGGTGGAGCGGGCGCAGACTCACGCGGGTTTCGCCGCCTCTTCGCGGTTTCTCACCGTGGCGATGTTGTTGCGCAGGACGACGAACTTCGCTTCCCCGCTGCGGATCGTGACCTCGTTGTCCTTGAGGTGCACGACCTCCCCGATGATGCCGCCCGAGGTGATCACCTGGTCGCCCTTGGCGAGCGAAGCGAGCAGCTTCTCGTGCTCCTGGCGCTGCTTGCGCTGCGGGCGGATGATGAAGAGGTAGAAGATCCCGAAGATCGCGGCGACCTGGATGAGCAGGACGCTCATGCCGGGGCCGGCCTGTCCCGACGGGGCGAAGAGCAGCGCGTGCAGTGGGGGGGTCATGCGGGTTCCGGGTGCAGGTAGCGGAGGCGCCAGTCGGCGGCCCACGTGGTGAACTCTTCCGAGCGGATCGCCGCGCGCATCTCGCCGGCGAGCCGCATCAGGTAACGGACGTTGTGCAGCGACAGCAGCCGCAATCCCAGCAGCTCGCCGGCGGCGAACAGGTGCCGCAGATATCCCCGCGAGTACGTGGTGCACGTCTCGCAGTCACACGTGGCATCGAGCGGGCCGGTTTCGGTCCGGAACGCCGCATTGCGGATGTTGAGCGGGCCGTCCGGCGTGAACGCCGTGCCGTTGCGCCCCATCCGCGTCGGCGCCACGCAATCGAACAGATCCACGCCGCGCTCGACCGCCGCCACCAGGTCCTCGGGAAATCCCACGCCCATAAGATAACGGGGGAGGGGAGCCGGCAGCCTTGGCTCCAGGTCCTCCAGTGTGCGGTACATCAGGGGTTTGGGTTCCCCCACCGACAGTCCGCCGACGGCGATTCCGGTCCAGGGGCCGAGATCCAGGATGCGCTGCAGGCACTCAGCGCGGAGCTCCGCATGCGTGCCGCCCTGGAGGATGGGCCAGAGAGTCTGGCGGTCAGGCGCCGTCCGCCCATCCGCCAGCTCCCGGTGCCGCCTCGCGCACCGTTCCAGCCATCGGATCGTCCGTTCCATGGCATCGCGCGCGGTCGTTTCGTCCGCTCCGCCGGGCACGACGTGGTCGAAGGCCATGGCGACGTCGGCGCCGAGGGTCCACTGAATCTCGGTGGCGCGCTCGGGGGTGAGCGTCCGCCGGCTGCCGTCGATGTGACTCTGGAATTCCACGCCGTCCTCGTCCACGCGCCGGAACCCTTCGAGCGAGAACACCTGGAACCCGCCCGAGTCGGTGAGCAGCGGCCGGTCCCAGCTCATGAAGCGGTGCAGGCCGCCCAGCTCGGCCACGACCTGCTCGCCGGGTCGTACGTGCAGGTGGTAGGTGTTGGCGAGGACGATTTGCGCCCCGACCGCTCGGAGGTCGTGGGGTGAGAGGGCGCGCACGGATCCCTGCGTGCCGACCGGCATGAAGCAGGGGGTTTCGACCGTGCCGTGCGGTACGGTCAGGGTGCCGGTACGGGCAGGACCGGGGGCTGCTCCGAGCGCGAAATCGAACACCGTTATCGTGGAGCCGCGACCGGCGGCACGATGATGCCCATACCCTGGATGATCCGCTCGAAACGAGCGGACGCGTGCAGCGGCTCGAACACCGGGTCCGCACCGATGGTCCAGAGGAAGAATGACCGCTCGCGATATCCCTGCTCCAAGCGATCGAGCGCGGTGGCGGTGTCGCGCATTCCCATCGCGATGTAGGCCAGGGTCTCGGGCGTGATATACCGTTGCCGCGCGTGCCGCTCGAGCCGCCGCTGGATCGCCATGGCATCCTCGCGCCGGTCCGCCATTGCGTAGGCGTAGCCCAGGTAGGCGACCAGCGGATACGGCGCTTGATCCGTCGTGTCAACCGGGAGGATGGCGAGGGCTTCGCGATACCGATGTTGCTGCATCAGCGATACGGCCAGATCGCCGCGAGCCCCGCCGTTCGTGGAGTCGAGCGCGATGGCCTGGCGCATCTCGACCTCAGCCTCAGGGTATCGGCGCAACCAGTTCAGCATGCTCCCGACCCGCGCGTTGAAGATCTGATTCAACGGGTCCAGCCGCCGCGCGGTGCGTATCTCGCTCAGGGCTGCATCGAGCTTTCCTCGACCCACGAAGTACCAAGCCCGGTAGAGATGGGTCGCCGGCTCGGTCGAGTCGATCGTCAGTGCCCGGTCGAGCTCCCGCTTCGCCGTTTCCCAATCCCAGTCGTGGAACACGGCGATGAATCCCAGTGAGGTGTGGGGCAGGTTCAGCGTGCTGTCGAGTGCGACGGCGCGGAGAGCTGCGGCCTTGGCCTGCGCGAAGGCATCGCCTGGTGGCGTGTTGCCGAATCCCGCCTGGAAGGCGTAGGCCTGGGCCAGTCCCGCCCACGCCTGGGCATAGCTCGAATCGAGGGCGAGCGCTTGCTGGAAGAACCCGATCGCCCGTTGCAGCGCGGGCACCCCTCCGGCCCCGCGCTGGTTGACGAAGTAGCGACCCTTCAGATACAGATCGTGCGCATCGGTGTTCTCGGTGCCGTGCCGCACCAGCGGCTGATCTCCCGTTCTCAAACGCAGTTGCAGGGCCGTCACGATCGCACGGGAGATCTCGTCCTCGACATCGAGAATGTCCTTCACCGGACGGCGATACGTCTCGGACCACAGGACTCGGCCGGTCGCGGCGTCTATGAACTGCGCGGTCACACGCAGCGCCGGGCCCGCCCGCTGCACACTTCCCTCCAGGAGCGTCGTCGCATTCAGGCGCGCGCCGATCGCCTTGCTGTCGAGCCCTGCAGCCCGGAGCGCGAACGCGGAGGTCCGGCTGGTCACCTGCACGCCCACGATCTGGCCGAGGGCGCTGATCAGCTCGTCGGTGATGCCGACGGCGAAGTACTGATCGTCCTGATTGCTGCTTTCGTTGACGAAGGGCAGGACCGCTACGGTCGGCGCCGCCGCCGCCCGACGATGGAACACCGTCCACAGTGCGGTCGCCAGCACCATCGTTCCCAGGACGGCCGCGACCGGCCGCCCCAAGCGCCGGCGCATTGTCGGTTTGGGGGCGGGCGTGGCTCCCGTCAGGGCATCCCGAAAATCGGCGGCCTGCGGGAACCGATCTCCAGGCGTCTTGGCGAGCGCCTTGGCCACCGTCCGCTCGAGACCGACCGGCACCTCGGCGCGGCGCTGCCGGACCGACGGCACCGGATCGACGGTGTGTCGCGCCAGGACCGCCTGCGCGGTATTCCCGGTGTAGGGAGGCGCGCCGGCCAGCATTTCGTACAGAACGCAACCCAGCGCATAGATATCGGTGCGTCCATCGACCGGATCGCCCACGACCTGCTCGGGGCTCATATAGAGGGGCGTCCCGATGACGACCCCCGTGGCGGTCAGGGTCGTCCCGCCGGCGCTATCGGTCGCGGCGGCGTCCACGGCGCGGGCGATGCCGAAGTCGGCGACGATCGCCTGACCGGTGTGCAGCAGGATGTTCTCGGGCTTGATGTCGCGGTGCACGATGCCCTGGTGGTGGGCGTAATCGAGCGCGCCCGCGACTTCCGCGGCGAGGCGCACCGCCTCCGCCACCGGCAGGCGAGGCTCGCGATCCAGTCGTTGGCGCAACGATTCGCCTTCGACGTAGGGCATGACGTAGAACAGCCGGCCGTCCACTTCGGCGGAATCGTACAGCTGCAGGATGTGCGGGTGGCTCAGCTTGGCGGCGATCTGGATCTCGCGCAGGAATCGGTCGGGGCCGAGCGCCGCCGCGATTTCGGGAAGCAGCACCTTGAGCGCCACCAGGCGTCCGAGCTTGCGGTCGCGCGCGAGGTACACGGTCGCCATGCCGCCGCGTCCCAGCTCGCGCTGGATATCGAAGCGGTCGGCGAGGACCGCGCGGAGGCGAGAGAGGTCGTCCACGGCGGTCAATAGTACGACCGCGACTAGATCACGGCCATCGCGTCACCGTAGGAATAGAACCGATACTGCTCCCGGACCGCCTCGGCGTACGCCCGCATCACCGCCTCGAACCCGCCGAATGCGCACACCAGCATCAGCAGCGTGGAGCGGGGCAGGTGAAAGTTGGTGATCATCCGGTCGACCGCGCGGAACGCATAGGGCGGGTGGATGAACAGCGTCGTCTCTCCGGCGCCTCCCTTGATGCGACCCGCGGCATCAGCCGCGGTCTCGAGCGTCCGGACCACGGTCGTTCCCACGGCCCAGACGCGCCCGCCCGCGGCGCGCCGCTCGTTGATGGTGCGCGCCGTCGCCTCCCCGATGTCGTAGACCTCGCCGTGCATCGGGTGTTGGCTCAGATCCTCCACCTCGACCGGTTTGAATGTCCCTGGTCCGACGTGGAGATCGAGCGTGACGACCGCCGTGCCGCGGCCGCGCAGCGTCTCCAGCAGTGCGGCCGTGAAGTGCAGTCCGGCGGTCGGCGCCGCCACCGAGCCGTCGTGGGCGGCGTACACCGTCTGGTACCGTTCGCGGTCGACGTCGGTCGGCGGGCGGTGGATGTAGGGCGGGAGGGGCACCTCTCCGTAACGCTCCAGCGTCGCACGGGCATCGAGGCTGCCAACGAAGCGCAGTCGCCGCAATCCCCCACCGAGCACCTCGAGGATCTCGATCGCGCTGTCGGGACCGAACAGAACGCGCCGCCCGGGCTTGAGCTTCCCACCCGGATGCCCCATCGCGATCCAGGAACCATCGCCGAGCTCGCGCACCAGCAGGATCTCCGCCGGCGCCCCACCCGTCCCCCGTCCCCCGTCCCTCGTCCCTCGTAGCCGCGCGGGAATCACCCGCGACGCGTTGAGGACGAGGACGTCGGTGGGGGCGACGAGGTCGGGGAGATCGGCGAAGTGCCGGTGCGACACAGTGCCGCTCGATCGGTTCAACACGAGCAGCCGCGACGCCCCGCGGTCGGGGAGCGGTTCCTGGGCGATCAGCTCCGATGGGAGGTCGTATTCGAAATCTGATGTGCGCATGATTGCGGATTGCGGATTTCGGATTGCGGATTGGCAGCGCAAGCACTGTTGTTGGTGGTGGGATCGGACTCCAATCGTCCAATCCGCAATCCGCAACCCCCAATCCGCAATGCTAGGGATCGAACATTGTCGGTTGCTCGGGAGGGGAAGAGCGGCGGGGTGGCTCGAACCCGAAGTGCCGGTAGGCGCCGGCGGTGGCGCAGCGCCCCCGCGGCGTCCGCGCTAGGAACCCCTGCTGCATCAGGAACGGCTCATAGACCTCCTCGAGTGTCCCCGGATCTTCCCCGACCGCCGCCGCGATGGTCGTGAGTCCCACCGGCCCGCCGTCGAACTGCTCGATGATGGTCTTGAGGATGCGCGCGTCCATGTCGTCCAGGCCGAACTCGTCCACGTCCAGCCGTTTCAGCGCCTCGGCCGCGACGGCCGCGGTGATCGTGCCGCCGGCCCGCACCTGGGCGTAGTCGCGCACCCGTTTCAACAAGCGGTTGGCCACGCGCGGCGTGCCGCGGCTGCGGCGGGCGATCTCGGCGATCCCCGCGACGTCGGCCGCAACGCCCAGGATCCCGGCCGAGCGCTTCACGATCTGTGCGAGATCGTCGGGCGGGTAGTAATGGAGCCGCTCGACGAGTCCGAAACGCGCGCGCATCGGCGGCGTGAGCAGACCGAAGCGCGTCGTGGCACCGATCAGCGTGAAGCGCTCGAGCTGCATCGGGATCGTCTGGGCGTGCGGTCCCTCGGCGATGCGCACGTCGACGCGGAATTCCTCCATCGCGGGATAGAGGAACTCCTCCAGGGCCGGTCGCAGCCGGTGCACCTCGTCGATGAAGAGGATGTCCCCGGCCTTCAGTCCCGTGAGCATACCGACGAGGTCGCCGGGGCGCTCGAGCACAGGCCCCGAGGTCGTGCGGATGTCCACCCCCAACTCGCGCGCCATGAGCAGCGCGAGCGTGGTCTTGCCCAGCCCCGGGGGACCGAAGAACAGCGCGTGGTCGAGCGACTCCTTGCGCTGCTTGGCAGCGTCGATCGCGATCTGGAGGGATTCCTTGACCTTCGCCTGGCCCACGAACTCGTCGAGACTCGAGGGACGCAGAGCCGCGTCGGTGATGCGCTCGTCGGGGAGCGCCTCGGGCGTCGTGACTTCCGGGCGCGCCACCGGCGCCGCTACTTCCCGGCGGGACGCGCCCGCCAGCGCACCGGTCGCGCGTCGGCCTCGATCTCGTGCCGGGTGTGGCACGTCACGCACGCATCCGTCGCGCGCGTCACCCCGGCGGGGAGCAGCTTGCGGTTGGTCACCCCGCAGCGGGTGCAGATCCACTCAGCGGTCACGGAACTCATCGCGGTCGTCATGGGCTCACTTGGCTGTCAGGATGTGGAGTGCGCGGCGCACCAGCGTCTCGGCGTCGGCCTTCGCGCCGTCGCCCGTCAGCGCCTGCCGCAGCGCCCGCTCGGCCTCCGGCGCGCCGTACCCCAGCCGCTCCAGCGCGGCCAGCGCCGACTCGGCCGGGCCCGACAGCGCAGCCGGGACCGCACCGCCCACAAGCTCGCCGAGCTTGTCGCTGAGTTCAAGCGCCAGGCGCTCGGCGAGCTTGCGGCCCACGCCGCTCACACTGGAGAGGGCGGCGACGTCTTTCTTCTGGATCGCCCGGGTGCCCCGCTCGGCGCCCAGCGTCGAGAGAAACGCCACCGCGATCTTCGGCCCCACGCCGGTCACCGTGATGAGACGCTGGAAGAGCCGCCGTTCGGTGTCCTCGAGAAAGCCGTACAGCGACCAGCCGTCCTCGCGCACCACGAGCTCGGTGGCGAGGGTCACCGTCGCGCCCACGCCCGGCAACCGCTCCATCACTCCCAGCGGCACGGTCACTTCGTAGCCGACGCCGCCCGTCGTCTCTACCACCACCCGATCGGCCCCCTTGGCGGCGAGGCGGCCGGAGACCGAAGCGATCACGAGCGGATGATATAGGTGAGCGCGACGGCGACGCCGTCCGCCGCGTCGGCGGGCCGCGGCGCGTGTTTCAGGCGTAGCAGCCGCGCGACCATCGCCCCGACCTGGGCCTTGGGCGCGCCGCCCACGCCCGCCACCGTCTTCTTCACCATCTTGGGCGCGTACTGGGCGATGTCGAGCCGGTGCTGCTCGGCGGCCAGCAGCACGACGCCGCGCGCGTGGCCGAGGACGAGGGTGGTATGAACGTTCTTGTGGTAGAACGCGTCTTCGAGGGCGAGCGCGGTGGGTTGGTGCCGCTCGATCAGATCGACGATGCCTTCGTGCAGCTCCGCGAGACGGCGCGGCAGCGAGGCGTGGCGCGCGAAACGGATGACCCCGCACTCCACCAGGTGGCCGAACCTCCCGCCCACCCCCAACGCGCCGTTGCCGTACTCGACGACACCGTAGCCGGTGACCGATGTTCCCGGGTCGATCCCCAGGACCCTCACGTCACCCGCCGACCTCGGCCATCGCCTCAGCGTCGATGTCGAAGTTCGAGAACACCTTCGCGACGTCGTCCATCTCTTCGAGCGCTTCCATGAGCGCGAGCAGCTTCTTGGCGTCGCCGCCTTCGACCTTTACCGTGCTTTTCGGGAGCAGCGCGATCTCGGCGCTTTGCACCGGCAGACGCTTCGCCTTCAGGGCCTCCGAGACGGCGTGCAGCTGGTGGGGCGAAGTCGACACGAGGATCGTGTCGCCGTCCTTCACGAAATCGTCCGCGCCCGCGTCGAGCGCCGCTTCCATGGCGGCGTCCTCTTCCACCTTGGTCGCATCGAGCGCGATCTGGCCCTTGCGGTCGAACATCCAGGCGACCGAGTTCGCCGCGCCGAGGTTGCCCCCGTGCCGCTGGAACTGGTGCCGGATGTCCGCGACGGTGCGGTTGGGATTGTCGGTGACGGACTCGATCAGGATCGCAGCGCCACCCGGACCGTAGCCCTCATAGGTGACTTCCTGATACTCCACGCCCTCGAGCTCGCCCGTGCCCTTCTTGACCGCGCGGTCGATGTTGTCCCAGGGCATGTTCTCGGCCTTGGCCGCATCGATCGCCGTTCGCAGCCGCGGGTTGCCCCCCGGGTCCCCGCCGCCCGCGCGGGCCGCGATCGTGATCTCCCGGATGAGCCGCGTGAACAGCGCTCCGCGCTTGGCGTCGGTGACCGCCTTCTTGCGCTTGATCTGCTTCCACTTGCTATGACCGGCCATGGCCCTGATAAAGTACTGCTTGACCGTGCGGCCCCGCCACAGGTAGCATACTCGGGCGATGCGCCGGAACTTCCTTCCCTCCTTCATCTTCCTCGTCCTGGCCACGGCGTGCGACCGCCGGCAGGAGGCCGACCCCCGCGCCATGGTGCAGAAGGCCATGGAGGGGGTGCTCGTCTATCCGCTCTCCACCGAGGTGGGCATCGCCGCCGGCGCGGACGCGGCCCAGGTGACGCTCGCAACGGCCGACTCGACCGCGAAGGTCGCCCGCTGGTTCCGCCAGGCCCTGCTGGCGAACGGCTGGACCCTCGTGAGCGACGCGACCAGCCCTGACGGCTCGATCTCCATGAGCGCGACCCAGGGGAAGCGTCCCCTGTGGATCACCCTGCATCCCAACGTGGGCGCGCCTGGCACCACCTACACGGTGATCGGGGCGGTGGTCGCGCAGGACTCCGCGGCCGCGAGGGACTCAGGGCGCATGCCAGCGCGCGACAGCGCGCCACAGCGCAACCCCCGGTGAAGTGAGTTTTCCCTCTCCCGACTAATCCAACATGTCCTCGAATCGCAGCCAGCGCCGGTAGAAGTAGAGATCCACGAACCCGGTCGGCCCATTGCGGTTCTTTGCGACCAGCAGCTCG
>DATDED010000010.1:0-2139 GCA_036523455.1 Gemmatimonadales bacterium | reverse complement strand
GGGCCTCAGGTACGCCCGCCAGGCCCAGGGCGCGGAGCGTGCTGTCGATCGTGATGACCGCGCGCAGTGCCGCGGGTACCCACACCACGTTGACGTCGAACGCGAAGCGACCGCCGGCGTAGCCGACGCGGCTGTCGCGCCAGCTGCCGGGGTGCCACCACCCGTCGTTGTCGCGGTGAAAACTCACCAGATTCGTCGCGACGGGCTCGCGCGCGTAGGGCGCCGCTTGCCGTGTGACGAAGGCGAGATTCCGCACCAGCTCCTGGAGGTGCGCTTGAAGGAACCGGCGCTTGCGCTCGTCCGGGATGGCCGCATTGGCCGCATAGCGCGCCGCGACGACCGGGAGCTGGAAGTCGTCGTCCACCATGAAGTAATTCTCCCGCACCGCCTGGAGCTGCCCGAGGAGCGCCGGGTCATGGCGGCGGTGATACTCGGCGGCATTCTCGCGGATCGCCTGGCCGCCCAACGCTTCCTCGTGGCTCACCTCTCCCGCAGGCGCGAGCTTCGCCAGCGCCGCCGCGATGACATGCTCCACCATCGTGTCGGACCAGACGGGCTCCATCAGCAGGGCGGTCATCAGCATGTCGCGGCCAAAGTAGGTGGCGTAGTTCGGCAACCCCGCCATCAGCTTCTCGCGCGAGCTGAGCAGCTCGAAACCCCGGACTTCGCGCTCCAGGCGCCGCAGCCGGAGCGGATGGGCCGTGTCGGCCTGCACCCCGGCGTAGAAGCGCCGAAACTGGTCGTTGAAGATCTGCTCGCGCGTGAGCGGAGTGAGCGCACGCCCGTCGGTCTCGACTTGGACGGTGATCTCGAGCGGACCGGCGGCCCCCCGACGGATGGTCACGACCCTGCCCGCGAGCCGGGCGGATGCCCGTCGCGCGTCGCCGCTCAGAGTGAGTGCGAGGTGGTTCTTCCCGTCCAGGCTCGGTTGGGCCACGCGGATGCTCCACCGCCCCGGCGAGCGCACCAGCGTCACCCGTGGCAAGAGGCGTGCGCGCAATGCCGCGAGGTCGCTGGCGCCGAGCAGCGCCAGGGCGCGGCGTCGCTCCGGTCCGGGGAGTGCTGCGATGTCGTCCACGAGCGTCGCAAACTCGGGCACGATGAACGCGGCGCCGAGCGAATCGTGCTGCCGTCCCGCGTACTGGAAGTCCCGCTCGACGCGCATCGAGCCGAGGACGAAGAGTCCGAGCGACAGCGGGCCCGGCGCCGTGAGTCGGTAGGCCAGCGAGCGGCGCCCGTTTGCGGCCCTGGTCGTCGCCTCGGCCCCAGCCCAGGCGAGCGCCGCCGGCCGGCCGGCGCTGTCGCGCGCGGTGAAGCCGAGGCTTTCGTCGAGCGCATCCGCCCAGAGGTGGACGACGCGGCCGCTCGTCCGGTCCAGGTAGATCTGGATGGCGTTGCCGCGCGCGTCCCGGTAGAGCCGCGTCTGGTAACCTTCATACGCCGCGGGATCGTCGAGGCCGGCCTCGGGGAACGAGACGTACGGTGGCACGCTGTCGGCGCGCAGCGCGATCTGGGCGGCGAGCAGCAGGGCGAGAAGGCTCATCTGGGGCGGAAATCGTACGCGATTTCGGGCCGCCCGGCCAGCGCCCCCGGCCGGGCTTCCCGACCCGTCACCCCCCGGGGGCTGGCTCGGACTTGCCGATCCTTGACAATTGCCTCAATAGAAGCCAATAGAGATAAGACGGAATCCTGCATTTTGGCGCATCACCGTGCGGCGGAGGTGTTTCGATGGCAAAGGTCCGTTACGTCGCTCCGGCACTGCTCTGTGGCCTGTTGTGGGCTGTCCCGCTTCGCGGGCAAGAACCCACGGGCACGATTACAGGACAGGTGACCGATATCGGGACTCAACAGCCCCTCTCCGGCGTCATCATCAGGGTCCAGGGAACGCCGCTGGGCACGCAGACCCGATCAGACGGCGGCTTCACGCTGACCGACGTACCCGCGGGAGTCCACACGGTGCGGGTGACTCGGATCGGCTACGCACCGCTCGAGCAGGCAGTCACGGTGACCGCTGGATCGGCGACCCCGGCGAACTTCGCGCTGCATGCCCAGGCGGCGATTCTCGAGCCGGTCGTGGTGACCGGCTACGGCAGCCAACGCCGCGAGGCGATCACGGGCTCGGTCGCGACGGTCGACCCC
>DATDED010000009.1:0-2523 GCA_036523455.1 Gemmatimonadales bacterium | reverse complement strand
TCGTCAGCTCGTCCACCGATTCCTGGCGGTAGCTCATGCGGGTGACCAGCGGGTCGGTGCCGCCGTACTGCATCCAGTTCACGTCGGAGGCGCCGCCGTAGATCCGCAGCGTCAGCGACCGGTCTCCCTCCTCCACCCGGTAGGGCAAGCGGGCAGGAAGCGGCACGCGCAGCGTCACCCATCCCGATTCCGGGTGCAGACGCACCGAGCCGACGGTGCCGCCCGGGGGCGGCGTACCCGCCGGCAGCTCGTGCACGTCGGCGGCGTTCACCCAGGCCGCGGAACTGCGCGACAGCGCGAGACGCACCTCCCCGTTCAACCACCCCTCGACCGCGGCCGTGGTCCCGGTCGGGAAGAACCATTGGTAGGTACCCCCGGGCACCGCCTTCCCGACGGTGAGCGAATCGGTGGTGCCGCTATGCGCCGTATCGTCGTCCAGCACCACGACCGGTGGCCGGGTGGGATCGATGGTGGCAACGCTGAGCGGCCAGGTCGCCCGGACGGTGTCGGCGCCGACGGCAACTTCGAGCAGCGCGCTGCGATCGACCGGTGCGGCAGGGAGCCATCCCACGTAGCGGTCCGCCCGCGGGGGCAGATGGTAGGTGGCCGAGTCGGTGGCGAAGGCGCGGACTCCCCACTCTGGCTCGCCCGGCAAGGTGTCCGGCAGGAAGGGGACGACGGCGCCGGACAGCGTGAAGAGCCGCACCGTCGCACCCGGAGCGGCCCGCACCGCGAGCCGGATCCCTTCGCCCGCCGGCCAGCGCATCGTCCCGGCCGGTGTGAAGCTCGTGGTGTCGATCCAGGCGGCGCGGTCGGCGGGTGGGTGGAAGCGCGGTGCAAGACGCAGGTGCGCCACGGCGGCCTGCGTGTCCGCCGCGGCGGCGACGACGAGCGTGATGTCGGCCGCCGTATCGTCGGGCAGCGGCACCCACGCGATCCACGCTCCGTTCGCCTGCACCGGGACCGCGGCACCGTTCACCCTGAGTGTCGCGTCGCCGCGACCGACGCTGCCGAACACGAAGGTGCTGTCCACGGCGGCTACGACATCAGTGGGCGCGGGATACACGACGTCGATGCGCAGCGGACCGAGGGTCGGTGCCGGTGCGCGTGGCGCGATTCCTGCCCCGCCCGCGCGGCATGCGATGATTCCGAGAACCGGGAGCAGTGCGATGCGTTGCATCGCGAGCGAAGCTACGGGGCGGCCTTCCAACGCGCCAATTTGCGCAATAGATTGGCATGTCTTAACTTCTGCGCCCGAGGAGATGGGCCGCCCGTGACCACTTGTGCCTATTGCGGACGCGCCAACGAGCCGGGCGCACTGTTTTGCATGGACTGCGGCAAGCCCCTCTCCAAGGCGCCTGCCGCGGCCAAGAAGGCCGTCCCGACCCCTGTGCCCCAGGGGGAAGAGGGGTCGGCCGTCCAGTCCGTGGCGGCAGCCCAGGGCGGTCTCGGGCATGCCCCCGCGGGGAGAGCGGAGGCGTCCTGCCCCTTCTGCGGTACCGCCATCGACGGAGTCCATCCCTATTGCCCGCATTGCGGGCGCCGGCTGTCGGCGCCCGGGTCGGGACCGGCGTGCGCGCGCTGCGGCTCGCCGGCCGGCCCCTCGGCCCGGTTCTGCGCCACCTGCGGCGCCACGATCGACGCCCCGGGTGGGGGGCTCGCCCGCCCGTCCGAACGCCCGGCCCCCCGCACCGAGTTCCTGTTCCGCCTGCAGCTGCAGGACGAGAGCGGCCGCTCGCTCGAGAACTATGAGAGCCGGCGCATCGAGACCACGATCGGCCGGGCGGACGGGGACGTGCGCTTCCCCGACGATCCGTTCCTCTCGCCGCTGCACGCCAAGCTGTCGTGGGAAGACGACCGGCTGGTGGTGCGCGACCTGGGCAGCCGCAACGGGACGTGGGTGTTTCTGGAGGAGCCGTATCGTCTCACCGACGGCGACCTGCTGCTCATCGGATCGCAGGTGGTGCGGTTCCGGCGGCTCGGCTACCCCGGGCCCTACGCTCCCGAAGCCGATGCGACCAAGCGGATGGGGAGCCTCACGCCCGCGGCCGACATCGCGTCGCTCACGCAGCTGCGCGCCGACGGCAGCTCGCGCGACGTGATCCAGCTGTCTCCGGGCCGGGACGTGCAGATCGGCCGCGAGCAGGGGGACTGGGTGTTCCCCTACGATCCCTCCATGAGCGGCCAGCACGCGCTGGTGCGCTCGGAGGACGCCGACTTCGTCGTGGTGGATGCGGGGAGCCGCAACGGCATCGCGGTGGCGGCGCGGGGCGCCATCCCGGTCAAGGACGGCTCGCGCATCCTGGTGGGCGACAAGCTGCTGCGTATCGAGATCCCGTGAAAATCTGCCCGGTGTGCTCTCGGGAGTACTCGGACGAGATCCGCTTCTGTCAGGACGACGGCACGACCCTGCGGGCCGCCGCGCCGGCGTCGAGTCTCGTGGGTCAGGTGATCGCCGACCGCTATCATGTGATCAAGAAGCTGGGCGAGGGGGGGATGGGGCAGGTCTATCTCGCCGAACAC
>DATDED010000008.1:0-7077 GCA_036523455.1 Gemmatimonadales bacterium | reverse complement strand
TTTTTTTTGACCCAATACATCAACATTTCTTGATAGACGAGGACAATCATGAGCGACACGATCAAGCAGACGGTGAGAGAGAAGTACGGCCAGGCCGCGCTGCGCGTGCTGGCCGGGAGCGGCTCGAGCTGCTGCGGCGCGAGCGCGGCGGGGGGGAGCTGCGACCCCGTGACGTCCAACATCTACGCGCCCGGGGAAACCGCCGGACTGCCGGAGACCGCCGTCCTCGCTTCCCTGGGCTGCGGCAGCCCCACGGCGCTGGCGGAGCTGAAGCCGGGCGACGTGGTGCTCGACCTGGGTTCGGGCGGCGGGATCGACGTGCTCCTCTCGGCGCGCCGCGTGGCGCCCGGAGGGAAGGCCTACGGCCTCGACATGACCGACGAGATGCTCGCCCTGGCGCGCGCGAACCAGCGCAAGGCCGGCGTGGAGAACGTGGAGTTCCTCAAGGGGGACATCGAGCACATTCCGCTTCCCGACGCGTCGGTGGACGTCATCATCTCCAACTGCGTCATCAACCTCGCCGCCGACAAGCATCGCGTGCTGGCCGAGGCGTTCCGCGTCCTGAAGCCCGGCGGTCGCCTTGCCGTGTCCGACGTCGTGGTGCGCGGAACCTTGCCCTCTGAAGTCCGTCGCAACATGGAGCTGTGGGTCGGATGCGTCGCGGGAGCGCTCGAGGAGGACGAGTTCAAGGGTCTACTCGCGGCGAGCGGGTTCACCGAAGTCTCGATCGAGCCGACGCGTGTGTACGCCTTCGAGGACGCCCGGACGTTTCTCGCGGGAACGGGTCTCGACGCCGACGTGCTGGCCCGGGAGATCGGCGGGCGGGTGATGGGGGCGTTCGTGCGCGCCACCAAGCCGTCGGACACCTTTTCGCCGGTGGGGCCGTAGGGGAGCGACCATGGCCAAACCCATCGTTTCGCTCGCGGCGGTCGGCGTCCTCGGCTTCGCCCTCTGGAAGGTCCTCTCGATCCTCTTCCTGCCGCTCGTCGGCACGCTCCTGGGAGTGCTGTTCACGCTGGTCAAGGTGGCGGCCATCGTGGGGGTCGTGCTGCTCGTGATGTGGCTCCTCCGGGGGAAGAAGGACGACGCCCAGAAGGACGAAGGCTAGACCCGTTCGTCCCGCGGGGGACCGCCTGGTCCCCCGCCATTTGTGCGCATCGGCGTTGTCGGGTTAACGATCCCCGCGTACTCTCCGCGAGGTCGAACCGTGAAGGCGCATCTCCTCACGATGTCCCTGGCAACGGCGCTCGCCGCCCAGCTCCCCGCACAACGTGCGGCTTCGAGTGAGTGGCCCGCGTATGGCGGCGATCCCGGCGGTCATCGATTCGCCGCCCTCGATCAGATCACCCGGACCAATGTGGGCAGTCTGCGGCTCGCCTGGGTGTACCGAACCGGAGACCTGATGAACGCTCGTGGCCGCTTCGAGGCCACGCCGCTGCTGGTGGACGGGATGCTCTACGTCTCCACCCCACTGGGGCGCGTAGTGGCGCTCGACCCGGCGACCGGAGCCGAACGATGGACCTTCGATGCGCGGGTGGACCTCACGGGTGACTACGGCGATCTCGCCAACCGCGGCGTGGCCACCTGGCTGGACACGCGGTCCGCCGCCGGCGCCACCTGTCGCCGGCGAATCTATCTCGGAACGGTGGATGCCCGGCTCATCGCGGTCGACGCGGCGACCGGGATGCCCTGCGTGGGTTTCGGGACGCGCGGCACGATCGATCTCACGTACGGTCTTCTCAACGCGCCCGCCTATTCATACGAGTACGAGGTGACCTCACCGCCGACGGTGGTGGGGGATATCGTGATCGTGGGATCCGCGATCTCCGACAACCAGCGCGCCGACGCGCCCAACGGCGTGGTGCGCGCCTACGACGCGCGGACCGGCGTCGAACGGTGGAGCTGGGATCCCGTGCCGCGCAACGCGGGCGTGCCGGGCTACGACACCTGGCAGGGATCGGCCGCACATTCGACGGGAGCCGCCAACGCCTGGACGGTGATGTCCGCCGATCCGGCGCGCGACCTGGTATTTGTCCCCACGGGAAGCGCCTCGCCCGATTTCTTCGGCGGCGTGCGGCTGGGGCAGAACCTCTACGCCAACTCTGTCGTGGCGCTGCGCGCTTCGACGGGGCAGGTGGTGTGGCACTTCCAGGTCGTCCACCATGACCTGTGGGACTACGACGTGCCGGCGCAGCCCGTGGCGTTCACGCTGCACCGGAGCGGACGCGACCTCCCCGCGCTCGCGGTGGCGACGAAGATGGGCCACCTCTTCATTCTCGATCGCACCACCGGTACGCCGCTCGTTCCGGTCGAGGAGCGGCCCGTGCCGCGAAGCGACGTGCCGGATGAGCACACCTGGCCAACGCAGCCGTTCCCCCCCGCGGCCTACCGCTTCGTCCCCGAGACGCTTGCCACGAACGACGCGTTCGGGATGACGCCCGAGGCACGCGCGCGTTGCCGCGCATGGATCGCGGGGCTCCGCTCCGAGGGGATCTTCTCCCCGCCGTCGCTGCGCGGCAGCATCAATTACCCGGGTCATATCGGCGGCTTCAACTGGTCGGGCGTCTCGGTGGACGAGCGGAACGGATTGCTGATAGCGCCGGTGAACCGACTCGCGATGGTGGTGACGCTCATCCCACGCGATTCGCTGCACGCGATGCACATGGCGCATCCCGACGAGGAGATCAGCCCGATGCGCGGCACGCCCTACGGGATGATGCGGCAGACGCTGATCTCCCCCGAACGGGTGCCGTGCACTCCGCCCCCCTGGGGAGAGCTGGTGGGATTCGACCTGGCCGACGGGCGGGTGAAGTGGCGGGTGCCGCTCGGGAGCTGGCCGGGCACCGGCGGGCGAGACGATGGCGCGTCGCTCGGCTCGATCTCGCTCGGCGGGACGCTCCTCACCTCCGGCGGCCTAGCCTTCGTCGCCGCTACGCTGGACCAGAATTTCCGGGCGTTCGATCTGCAAACGGGGCGCGAGCTGTGGAGCGCGCCGCTGCCGGCCGGCGGACACGCGCTGCCTATGACGTACATGGCCGGTGGGCGGCAGTATGTGGTGATCGCGGCGGGCGGGCACGACCGGCTGCGGACCACAATGGGCGACTACGTCCTGGCGTACACCCTCTCCACGCCAGGCGCCCCGGCACGGGACACCGCGGCGCGGGAGATGGGCGGCTCATGGGTCGGCGAGATGCGCATCAGCGACACCGACCGTCACCCGACGACGCTGACGCTCCGCGCCGCGGGCGATTCGCTGACTGGTGAGACGAGCGCCGACAGCGGCCGGATCACCGGCACCGTCGCGGCGCGGGCCCGCGGAAGCGCGCTGACCTTCGTCACCTCGTTCACATATCCCGAGAAACGTTGCGGCGGCACGATCAGCGGGGAGGGCGTGCAGGCCAACGGGGGTAACCTGCTGGTCGGCACGCTGCGCGTAGTCAGCAGCTGCAGCCGCGATCTCGAGCGCGGGACCTTCTCCTTCCGGCGCGCCAAAGGGTAGCTTCGACCCCATGCGGCGCCGCACGTTGCAGCTCGGAGCCCTATGGGTGGCTGCCTTCACCGTCATCGGGCTTCTCGAGTTCAGCTATCACTATCTCGGCGTCCTGGCGAGCAGACACGTCGAGCCGCCGCGGATCACGCTGATCGAGGAGATGACCGCCGCGTACGGCGCGGCGCTGCTGTTTCTCCCCGCGATCGCGCTGGTGCGCCGGAAGCGGGAATGGACCGGCTGGAAGCTGTTCGGGCTGCACGCCGCGATCCTGCCGTTCTTCTCGGCGGCCCACACAACCTGGAACGCGGTCACGCGCAGCCTGGCATTCCCGCTCGCCGGGCTGGGTCACTACGACTACGGGCGCATGCCATTGCGGTACGCGATGGAATTCCCGATGGACCTGCTCGTGTTCACGCTCATCATGGGGCTGGTGCACCTGTTCGACCGCTATCGCGCCTCGCGCGATCGTGAACTGCGTATCGCGCACCTGGAAACCGAGCTGGCGCGCGTTCGGCTCGAGGCGCTGGAAGGCCAACTGAGGCCGCACTTCCTCTTCAACACGCTCAACACGATCTCCTCGGTGATGTACGAGAACGTGGCGGCGGCGGACACCATGCTCGCCCGACTGGCCGACCTGCTGCGACGCACGCTGCACCGGCCGGACGGCGGCGAGACGCCCCTCGGGGAAGAGCTTGAGACGCTGGAGCTGTACCTGGGGATCATGCGTGCGCGCTTCGGCGACCGCCTGACCGTGACCGTATCGGCGGACGAGGGCGCGCGGCGAGCAGCGGTGCCGGCCCTCGTCCTGCAGCCGCTCGTGGAGAACGCCCTGCGTCACGGCGATCCAGGGCCGGGTATCGAGGCGCGCATCGCGGTGCGCGCGCGCCGCGACGACGGACGGCTCGTGCTCGAGATCGAAGACAACGGTCCGGGGCTCGCCGGGACTCCCGAAGCAGCGTTCGGCAAAGGAATCGGGCTCGCCAATACCGCTCGTCGCCTGGAAGAACTGTACGGCCCCGCCCAGTCGCTTCGCCTCGAGGCGCGCGCGGGCGGCGGCGCACGCGTCTCGGTCACGCTGCCCTTCCGGGAGGCGTCGTGAAGGAGGGGCGCGAGCGCGGGCGGATCAGCGTGCTGATCGTGGACGACGAGCGTCCCGCTCGGGTCAAGGTGCGGCGCTTCGTTTCACAGGATCCCGATGTGGACGCGATTTTCGAGGCGCCGGACGGCGTGCGTGCCGTGGACCTGGTGCGTGGCGAGGCGCCGGATCTCGTATTCCTCGACGTGCAGATGCCCGGCCTGGATGGATTCGCCGTGGTCGAGGCCCTCGACCCCGCGGCGCTGCCGCACGTCGTATTCGTCACCGCGTTCGACGAGTACGCCGTGCGCGCGTTCGAGGTGCACGCGGTGGACTACGTCCTGAAGCCGTTCGACGCGGAACGACTGGCGCTGGCGCTGACGCGGGCCAAGGACAGCATCGGGCGGCGGCGGGACGGCGAGGACCGCCGCCGACTCACACAGCTGCTCGTCGACGTCCGGCGCGACCGGCCGGACCGGATCGAGCGGCTGCTCGTGGAGCGCGATGACCGCTCGCTCCTGTTGCCGCTGGTCCGCGTTGACCGGCTGGAATCGAGCCGGAACTACGTCCTGTTACACGCCGGCGGGGAGAGGTACCGGGTCCGGGCCACGCTCGACCGCCTGGAGGATCGGCTCGATCCGCGTCGCTTCGTGCGGGTGAGCCGCTCGGTGATCGTGAACGTGGACCGAATCGCCGAGCTGCGCCCGTGGTCACACGGCGACTGGATCGTCGTGCTGGGAGACGGCGCGAAGGTACGACTCAGCCGCCGCTACCGGGACCGGCTGCGGCGCTTCGACCCCTAGCCCGTCACCCGCCGCTGCGGCCGGCGATCGAGAAATCGAGCGGCATGGTGACGAGCACCCGGACCGCTCGCCCACGGATGCGCGCGGGACGGAACAGCGCCTGCAGGATCCAGCGGCGGCTGGAATTGTCGAACGCCGGATTCGGACTCTGGACCACCTTCACGGACGCAGGGTCCACCCTCCCCGTCGTGTCGATCACCGCCTGCAACAGCACGCGGCCGGTGATTCCGGCATCGCGCAGCAGGGTGGGGTACTCGGGTCGCGGCGCTGCCAGCAACCGCGGCAACTCGTCCACGGCGCTTTCCTCGAACACCTGACCCGCTGCAGGCTCGAGGCCGTCGGCCCTCCCGCCCTCGACGCCCACCCCCGAGAAGTCCTTCGGGTCGAAGTGCTCCTGGAGCGACAGGGGCGGAATGTTCGTGGGGACGATCACGGGGATGCTCACCGTCTGGAACCCCTTCACCGGCACGCTGAGCTCGGCCTCGGGCCGCGCCGCGGGTCGTTCCGGAGTCGGCGCGATCAGCACCAGCGTCGTGTCGTAGGCAATCTGCGAGTCGCTCGGACGCGCGTTCAGGCTGGCGAAGACCGCACCGCCGATGATGGAGGTGTGCACCACCAGCGAGGGGATGCTGCCGCCGAACAGGCGTTTCTTGCGTCCGGACTCGATGAGCGTGACTACCATAGCCGTCCTCCGATGCTCCGTTTTGGAACGTGGCCGGAGAGTCGTGGGACGGCATCCCCCGGTGTCTCACGCGTTAGAACGCCGGAGGATGGGTATTGGTTGCGGCGCTGGTGTTCGCTTGGTGTCAGGGTGTCGTCGCTGTTTCACCGGGCAGGACGCGTGCGCGCTGCCTGGGCCGCCATGATCCGGATCAGCTGGGCGTCGGTCCAGGGCTGCCAGCCGTGCGGCTTCATTGGCCGGCCGTAGCCGAACTCGGCCTGCGCCGGTGGATTTGCGCGCTTGAGGAAGTCCTCGAGCCGGTACACAGCCAGGTTGAGGTAGAAGGTGTCGTAGTCGCCCACGAAGAGGTGGATCTTGCCCCGCAGTTTGGGCCCGAGCGTGCGCCAGTTGCGCTCGAGGTAGTCGCGCAGATCGTAGTCGTGCGAGCGGAAGTACTCGGCCACCTCACGATTGATGTGCCCCGTCCGCAGGTCCCACAGCTCGGCGGTATAGCCGTCCGGGCCCACGGGTCCATAGGTGGCCTCCCAGATCGCGAACTGCTCCCCGGAGCGGGCACGGCTGCCCAGCACGGCCTCGAACTGGCTCTCCTGCCGCACCGTGATACGCGGCTGGCCGGTCACTTCGACCTCGGCGGGCACCTCGCTCAACATCCACTCGGCCACCGGATACACGAAGGCGTTCGTGTCGCTGTAGATGTTCACCAGCTCGTAGCTGCGGAAATCCACGGGATCAGGATACAGCACCCACGTCCCGCCGAAGAAGTCGGGATGATAGACCTGCAGGGCGAGCGCCTCCCATCCGCCCGTCGATCCTCCGGTGAGAAATCGCGCCCCGGGGGCGCGGATCATGCGGAAGTGCTCCTCCAGGTAGGGGATCAGCTCCTGCATGATGGCGTCGCCGTAGGGGCCGTTGTTCACCGAGTTCACGGCATACGAGTCGTCGAAATACGGCGTGGGGTGCTGGAACGTCACCGCGATCATCTGCGGGAAGCCGGGGGACCGCCATGAGCGGTAGAACTCGAACCCGG
>DATDED010000007.1:0-22373 GCA_036523455.1 Gemmatimonadales bacterium | reverse complement strand
GCTCGGGGTCCCGAAAGAGACCGTCGCCGGAGAGCGCCGCGTAGCGCTCGTGCCCGACACGGTCGCCAAACTGGTAAAAGACGGTCACGAGGTGCAGGTGGAGCCGGGGGCGGGCAGCGCCGCGGGCTTCACCGACGATGCCTACCGCACGGCCGGCGCCAAGCTGGGCGACGCCTGGACCGCCGACATCGTCTGCAAGGTGCAGAAGCCCACCGCCGCCGAGGTCGGGAAACTGCGTGAGAACGCCGCCCTGGTCGGCCAGTTCCAGGCCGCGACCAGCCCCGACCTGCTCCAGCAGCTGGCCCAGCGGCGGGTCACCACGTTCAGCCTCGAGTTGCTGCCCCGGATCACCCGCGCGCAGTCGATGGATGTGCTCTCTTCGCAGGCCACCGCCGCCGGCTACAAGGCGGTGGTGCTCGCCGCCGAGACGACGCCGAAGTTCTTCCCCATGCTCGTGACCGCCGCCGGGACGCTGTCGCCCGCGCGGGTGCTGGTGCTCGGGGCGGGCGTCGCGGGGTTGCAGGCGATCGCCACGGCCCGCCGCCTCGGCGCCATTGTCTCGGCGTTCGACGTGCGGGCGGCGGTGAAGGAGCAGGTGGAGAGCCTGGGCGCCAAGTTCCTCGCAATGGAGGAGCAGGTGCAGGCGGAAGGGGCGGGGGGGTACGCCAAAGAGCTCTCGGCGGATCAGCACCAGCGTGAGCTCGAGTTCCTGGCCCGGAGCGTGAGGGACGCCGACGTGGTGATCACGACGGCGGCGATCCCCGGGAAGCGCGCCCCGATCCTCGTGACCCGCGCGGCGGTGGAGGGGATGCGCTCCGGCGCGGTCATCGTGGATCTCGCGGCCGAGACCGGCGGCAACTGTGAGCTGACGCAGGTCGGGACCACCGTGGTGCACCAGGGGGTCACGATCCTCGGGCCCGTGAATCTCCCCGCTACGCTGCCATTGCACGCGAGCCAGATGTACTCCCGCAACATCGCCACGTTCCTGGGCCATGTCGTGAAGGACGGCAAGCTGCAGCCGGACATGGCGGACGAGATCACCAAGGCGACGTGTGTCACCCACGAGGGAAAGGTGCTCCGGTCATGACCGACTACTGGTCGATGCTGTTCGTATTCGTCCTCGCCACGTTCATCGGGCTGGGGGTGATCCGGCGGGTCTCGCGGCTGCTCTACACGCCGCTCATGTCGCTGACGAATGCCATTTCGGCCATCGCGGTGGTCGGCTCGCTGGTCGTGACCGGGGCCGACTACCCGAAAGTGATCCGGATCCTGGGAGGCGTGGCGTTGTTCGCGTCGATGACGAACATCGTCAGCGGCTTCCTGATCACCGACCGCATGCTCAAGATGTTCAAAAAGCAATGATGTACTCCGTCGCGCAGTTCGCGGCCATCGCCGCGACAGCCCTGTTCATCTTCGCCCTGAACTGGATGAACGACCCGAAGACCGCGCGCCGCGGCGTCATCGCCGGCGTCGTAGGCATGAGCGTCGCCGTCGGGGCGACCTGGGTCCAGCCGGAGATCCTGCACCACGGGTGGATCCTGCTCGCGATCGGCGCGGGGTTCCTGGTGGGCGTCCCGCTCTCACTCGTCCCCCTGACCGCCGTGCCGCAGCGGACGGCGCTGTCGCACGCGTTCGGCGGGCTGGCCGCCGGGCTCGTGGGCGTGGCGGAATACAACCTGTGGCTCATGGAGTCTCCCGAGCAGATCACCACGTTTCGCATGGCTGCCCTCATCGCCGAAGTGATCCTGGGGTTCCTGACGTTCACGGGCAGCCTCATGGCGACGGGTAAGCTGCAGGAGGTGCGCTGGATCCCGCAGCGTCCGGTCACCTATCCGGGACAGAACGTCGTCAACCTCGGGGTGCTGGCTGGGGCCATCGCCCTAGGCGTGCTGGTGGTGCTGCAGCCGACCGCGCCCTGGGCGCACAACGCGTTTCTCGGCGTGGTGGGGCTGGCCCTGCTGTTCGGCGTGCTGCTGATCGTCCCCATCGGCGGCGCGGACATGCCGACGGTGATCTCGATCCTGAACTCCTACGCCGGGCTCTCCGCAGTGGCGATGGGATTCGTGCTCAACAACAAGCTGCTGGTCACGGCCGGGGCGCTCGACGGCTCGAGCGGACTCATCCTCTCGATCATCATGTGCCGGGCGATGAACCGGTCGTTCACCAACGTGCTGTTCGGCGCGTTCGGCACGGTGCAGAAGAGCAAGGTGATCGGCGAGCAGAAGGTGTGGAAGCAGGAGTCGCCCGAAGGCGCGGCGCAGCTGCTCGAGCAGGCGGCGCACGTAGTCGTGATCCCCGGATACGGCATGGCCGTCGCGCAGGCCCAGCACAAGGTCCGGGAGCTGTACGACCAGCTCACCAAGCGCGGCGTGACGGTCAAGTTCGCCATCCACCCCGTCGCCGGCCGCATGCCGGGACACATGAACGTGCTGCTCGCCGAGGCCAACATTCCCTACTCGGCGCTGGTCGAGATGGACGAGATCAATCCGGAGATGCCGCAGTGCGACGTGGCGCTCGTGATCGGGGCGAACGACGTGGTGAATCCGGCCGCGCGCTACGCCAAGGACTCGCCGATCTACGGTATGCCGATCATCGACGCCGACAAGGCGAAGACCGTACTGGCGATCAAGCGGAGCAAGAACCCGGGATTCGCCGGGATCGACAACGAGCTGTACGTGCAGGACAACACCTGGATGCTGTTCGGCGACGCGAAGGGCGTGATCGGCGATCTGGTGAAGCAGTTCGCGGGCGGCGGGATCCACTAGATCGCTCCCTGCCGCAACGCCGTCGGACACGTTCCGGGAACCGTTCACTCCCGGAACGGGTTCCAACCGTCATGATCGATCGATCCTTGAATCGGCCGGCGCCGGGGCGATGACCCCCTTCGACGTCACCCTGGCGCTGATCGGCCTGGTCATCGTGGTGGCCGCGCTGCTGTCCGGCGTCGTGGACCGCTTCCGCGTGCCCCAGGTGGCGGTGTTCCTTGCCCTCGGCGCCGCCCTCGGGCCGCTCGGCATGGGCCTGCTCGATTTCGGGCTGACCTCGCGCGTGCTCGAGGGGGTGGCCACGATCGGGCTCGTCCTCGTGCTGTTCACCGATGCCATCGCGCTGGATCTGCGCACCGTCCGTGGCCAAGCCCGGCTGGCGTTTCTGCTGCTCGGTCCCGGGACACTCCTGACGGCTGGCCTCATCGCCTTCGCGGCGTGGGCGCTGCTCGGACTGGCACCGCCGCTGGCGATCATCCTCGGGGCCGCCCTGGCGTCCACCGATCCGGTGATGATCCGCAGCCTGCTGCGGGGCGAATCCGTCCCGGCCGCGGCGCGTCAGGCGCTGCAGCTCGAGAGCGGGCTGAACGACCTCTTCCTGCTGCCCATCGTGCTGCTCGCCATGACGCTCGGTGGGGGGAGCACCGCCACCACGCCGGTCGCACGGCAGACGGTGGGACTGCTGCTGCTGGGACCGGGGGCAGGCGTGCTCGTCGGCTTCCTGGGTGTGGCGGTGCTCGAGGGCGTCCGCAAGCGGGCCGGGGTCCGCCGGGACTACGAGTCGATCTACGCCCTGGGACTGGCCTTCGCGGCGTTCGCCGCCGCCGAGGCGGTGCACGGCAGCGGCTTCCTCGCCGCGTTCGCCGCCGGGCTCACGGTTGCGGGATTCGACGCCGAGCTGTGCGACTGCTTCGTGGACTACGGGCAGGCGACCGCGGAGATGTTCCTGCTGTTCACCTTCGTGGCGTTCGGCGCGTCGCTGGTGTGGACGGGACTCGAGGTGATTGGGTGGCGCACGCTCGTCTTCACCCTGGTGGCGCTGTTCGGCCGCTCGCTGGTCCTCGCCGTAGCGCTGCGGCGCCAACCGCTGGACGTCCGCAGCCGGCGGCTGATCGTGTGGTACGGACCGCGCGGACTCTCCACGCTGTTGCTGGTGCTGCTGCCGGTGTTCGCCGGGGTGCCGGGGGCGGCGGGGCTCTTTCCCATCGCGGCCCTCGTCGTCCTTGCGTCAGTCGTCATCCACGGTGGAGCCATGATGGTCCGGGACGGGGGACGCGGGACAAGGGACGAGTTGGGGGAAGGGGGAAGTGGGAAGAGGGAAGGGGCCGCCCCGCCCTCCGGGGGAGACAAGATCACCCTCGATGAGGTGAAACGGCTGCAGTCGCAGGGAGAGCGAGTGGTCCTGCTCGACGTGCGAAAAGAGGGCGTGTGGCGGGAGAGCGCTGTGAAAGCGCAGGGCGCGGTCCGGTTGCCGCCCGACAACGCCCGCACCCGCGCCGCGGAGCTGGCGCTGCCGCGCCACGACTGGCTCGTCGCCTACTGCGCCTGAAACAACGAAGCGACAAGCGCCCGGGTGGCGCGAGAGCTGCGGCAGGCGGGGTACGAAAAAGCCCGGGCGCTGGTGGGCGGGTGGGCGTTGTGGGAAGCGGCGGGGATGCCGGTAGAACCCAAGGCGTGAGGCGCTATCAGCTATCGGCCATCAGCTATCAGTCTGGCCGATAGCCGATAGCCGATAGCGCTTGTCTACTTCGTCCATCTGTTATTCACCCGGTTCTCATCAGGCAGCACGGCTGTCGGATCAACGACGACGCCCACCACCGCCTTCGGCGTCGCGAACCGCGCCGTGAACCGGTCCCCCAGGTACCACATCTCGACCGGCAGGACCTTCGTGTCGGTGGTTCCGTCGGCGTAGCGCAGCTGCAGGGTGACGGGGAGCACCATCTGGGCACGGTTCGACAGGAAGATGTAGGTCGAGTCGCGACCCACGGCTCGCACTGAGTCCACCGCCTGGTCGAGCCGCGCGGTGGTGTAGACCCACTCGCGCCAGAACCAGTCGAGGTCCTTGCCGGAGACATTGGCGATCGTGCGGAAGAAGTCCGCCGGCTGCGGGTGCTTGAACGTCCACCGCCGCACGTACTCGCGCATGGCGCGCTCGAAGGTCTCCCGGCCCAGCACCTGATCGCGCAGCACGGTGAGCATCAGTGCCGGCTTCTGGTAAGCGCCCCACGCCAGGTCCCGCTGCTCGACCGGCTTGGTGATGAGCGGCTGCTCCTGGCCGGGAACGTCCGAGACCGTGAGCGCGGTGAGCAATTCGCGGCGCACCGTGTCGCCGTAGGCGGTGCCCTTGAAGTAGCCCTCCGCCGCGCCGTAATCGATGAAGGTGTTGAACCCCTCGTCCATCCAGGGATAGCGCCGCTCGTCGGAGCCGACGGTCATCGGGAACCACTCGTGGCCGAACTCGTGCATCAGCACCCAGAACTGGTCCTCACGCTTGTCGATCGACGGCACGAAGGTGAGCATCGGGTACTCCATGCCCTCGATCAGTCCCTCGACGGTCGTGGCGTGAGGCCAGGGATACCTGCCCCAGGTCTCGCTGAAATGCTGGATGGTGAAGCGCGCCATGCGGTTCGCTTCTTCCCACGGCGCGGCGCCCGGGCGGTAGAAGGTGTTGATCTGGATGCCGTTCCAGGCGCTCGCATCCCAGCGGAAGTCCGGCGAGGCGGCCCAGGCGAAGTCGCGCACGTTGCTGGCCGTGAAATGCCAGGCTTTCGTGCCGGCCGTCTGCCGTGCTCCGTTCGCGGTCGCTTCGGCCTTCGTGACGACCTGCACCCGCTCGGTCGCCGTCTTCGATTGTTCCAGCCGCTGCCGGATGGCGGGCGACCAGACCTCGGTGGGGTTCTGCACGGTGCCGGTCGCCGCCACGAGGTAGCCCGCAGGCAGCGTCACCGTCACATCGTAGTCGCCGTACTCCAGGTAGAACTCGCCGGCGCCGATGTAGGGCAGCGGGTTCCAGCCGTTGACGTCGTCATACACGACGAGCCGCGGGTACCACTGGCCGATCTCGTAGAGGCGGTTGCCGATGCGGCCCATGCGGCCGCCGCCATAGGGCGGCACAGGGAAATGCCAGGCGATGTCGAAATCGATCGCTGCCCCGGACGCGAGCGGCGCGGGCAGATCCACCCGCATCATCGTACCCAATTCTGTCCGCTCGAGCTCCTTCCCGCCCGCGGCGAAGTGGTCGATCGTGATCCCGCCGATGAACCCCTTGCCCGTGAAGTCGAACACCGCGCCGCCGGCGAAATGGAGCGGCGGCTGATTGAGCTGATAGGTCACGCTGTTTTTCGCAAAGATGTTCTGCTCGATCTGGATCCACACGAACGCCAGCGCGTCGGGCGAGTGGTTGACGTAGTGGATCGTCTCGGTGCCGGTGAGCAGACTCGGCCCCGTGTCGAGGGTGGCGCGGATCGTGTAGCTCGCCTCCTGCTGCCAGTAGTCGGGCCCCGGAGCGCCGCTGCTCGAGCGCACGCGGCTGGCCGCCGGGAGCGCGAGCGCACGGAAGGGGGAGGTGTCGGAGACGGATTGCTGGAGCGCCAGTGCGGTAACGGTGAGCAGAGCGAGCATGCGGATCTCCTGGACGTAAAGTCGCTATCAGCTATCAGCTATCGGCTATCAGCTGCAAGTCATCTTCGTCCGATAGCTGATAGCCGATAGCCGACAGCGCACTTCAGATCTTCGACGCTACTATCCCCGCCGCCCGATGCGCGATCCCCATGATGGTCAGCATCGGGTTGACGCCGGAAGCGGACGGGAAGGTGCTCGCGTCGGCGACGTAGAGGCCCGGGCTCCCCCACACCTCGTGCTCGGCGCTCACGACGGAGTCCTTGGGGCTGGCCCCCATGCGGCACGACGCCATCTGGTGGAAGGTGGCCAGCTGAATCTGGTTGGGGGCGTACCCGGCGCGATCCATCGCCTCGAGCCAGTGCTCGCGCGCCGAGCCGGAGCCGTCGGGCCGGTAGGCGATCCAGCGCGCGTGGGGTGCCCAGATCTCCTGCGCGCCGGCGGCTTCGAGCAGGCGGGCGCCTTCGGCGAGACCCCGGCGCAGGTGCGCGGCATCGTACGCGGACAACCGGTAGGACACGACGGGCTTTCCGTCGCTGTCCACCCGCACGCGGCCGCCTTCCCGGTCGCGCAGCAGGACCGCCACGAGGGCGGTCCGCGACAGGTTCGCCATCGCGTCGGCGTGTTGCGCGGCGGACTCCCAGGGCACGGCCAGGGCGAACGTGGCCGGATGCATCGGCACGGTCTCGAGCTTGAACCCGTAGCCGCCGTCGAGGTCGACGAACTGATCGGAGTAGTGGGCCTGCAGGGTGCCGGCCCAGGGGCGCGTTTCCCGCGGCATCGTGCCGAACACGGCGGTGCCGGGGTGGAGCGCGAGGAACCGCCCCAGGGCGGGGAGCTTGAGGCCGGATCGCAGCAGCAGCGCCGGGGAGTGTATGGAGCCCCCCCCGACGACCACGGCCCGCGCGCGCACCGTCACGGTGAACGCGCGCGCGGCCTGGGGGTGCCGCACGGTCGCGACGACGCCGGTGGCGCGGCCTCGATCGAATTGCACCCGGCGCACGTCGGCGCCGACCAGGATGCGTGTGCCACGGTCGAACGCGTCCTGCAGGTAGGTCACGAGGGTGGATTGTTTCGCACCGCGGCGGCAGCCGTAGCCACAATAGCCGCAGTCGTCTTCCTGCGAGCAGCCGCGCACGTCCCGCGGCAGCAGGCCGTGATGCCAGCCCAGCGCTTCGAGGCCACGGATCAGGGCGGCGTCGCGCGCGCTGGGGCGGTTCTCGTCCGTCCCGACGCTGATGCGTTGCGCGACGGCGTCGAGCGAGGCGCTGAACTCGTGACTCGAGAAATGGTGCAGCCCGCGCTCGCGGTCCCACTGTTCGCGCACGGCGGGAGGGGTGTGAAAGGCGGTCGTGTAGTTGATGACGGTGCCGCCGCCGAGACAGCTCCCCTGCAGGATCACGAAGCCGAGATCCTCTGAGGTGAGCAGGCCGCCGGCGTCGTACAGACGCGACAGCATCTCGCCTTCGTACTGGGTGAAGTCGGCCTCATTGTAGTAGCCGCCCTTCTCGAGCACGATCACGTCCTTGCCGCGCGCGGCCAGCTCCCCGGCCATCACGCCGCCGCCGGCGCCCGAGCCGACCACCACGACATCGCAATCGAGCGTCGTGTCGCCCGCAACGTCAACCGGGCGGATACGCTTCGGGGTGGGCGGCGGCGGCCCCAGCGGTCCGGGATACCCGAGCCGCGCCCAGGACGGGTTGGGCCGTCCGGTCGGGTCGCGCGACGTGTAGTAGACGATCGTCGCCATCCGTTTCAGCGCCTGGAACGCCTTCCGGCGCAACGGCAGACGGCTGGCGGCCCAGCCGCGCAGGTAGCGCTCGCGCTGCACGCCGCTCATGCCGGTGAACGGCCGCGGCACCCCGGCGAACAGCAGGTTGACCGTGCGACTTTCCATGACACCGAGCAGCCGCTGCAGCTCGTGGCGGTCGGCGCGGTGCGGCAGCGCGGCGATCGTCTCTTCCAGATGCTCGGCCAGACGGACGGCCTCGCCCCCGGGCACGAAGGTGCCCGCGAGCGCCTGGAGCACGGCGGCGCGATTCACGATGCTAGGGTGTCTGTTGTGCGATCGTCAATTGATAGCCGTCGGGATCCGAGAGGGCGAACGTGCGGTCGCCCCACGGCATCGTCCGCGGCTCGTGATCGAGCCGTCCGCCGCGCGCGGTGATCTCGGCGGCGAGGTCTTCCAGCCTCTGGGCGGTCGAGAACCAGAGCCGGACTCCCTCGCCCTTGTGCCGCTCGCGGCCTCTCGCCCAGTCGTCCTGCGTCAGCATCAGCTTGGCGGTTCCGGCTCGCAGCGCGACCCCCCGCAGCGCGCCGTCGGTTTCCCAGCGGTTCTCGACGTGGAAGCCGAGCACGCCTTCGTACCAGGCGAGGCTCTGCTTGAGGTCGTTCACGGTCAACGAAGGCGTCAGCTCACGGGCACGAAACGTCTCAGGCTTCTTGCGCGCGGGGCGCTTTGGTTTGCGAGGAGCAGTCATGGCACCTCCCGACGACGAATGGTGTTGAAGCGTAGCGTGTGGGGCCGTCCCTCGCCAGATTGCGGCGACACTCTTGCCGGAGACGTACATGACCATCAGCAAGGCCAGCGCAGTGTGGGAAGGGAAGCTGAAGGATGGCCGGGGTTCGTACCGGGCATCGAGCGGGGCCTTTACCGCTCCCTATTCGTTCCGGACCCGTTTCGAAGGGGCGCCGGGCAGCACGCCCGAGGAGCTGATCGCGGCGGCCCACGCCGCCTGTTACTCCATGGCCCTGTCCGCCGACCTCGACAAGGCGGGGACTCCCGCCACACGCATCGAGACGGAGGCGGCCTGCACCATCGAGGCGGTCAACGGGGTACCGACGATCACCACAATGGCGCTGCGGGTACTCGGGACGGTCGCTGGCGTGAACCAGACGGCGTTCCTCAAGGCCGCGGAGGGGACGCGCGATAACTGTCCCGTGTCGCGGGCCCTGAAGGGGAATGTCCGCTTCACGCTGGAGGCGACTCTGCAGTAGTCGCGCCCGGCACGCGCTGCAGCAGCACCAGTCCCAGGACGAAGAACCCCCCGACGGCGAGCACGGCCGCACGCTGATTGCCGCCGAGGGCGTGGGACACGGTGCCGAAGACGATCGGTCCCAGGATGGCCGAGGACTTTCCCACGACGGCGTAGAAGCCGAACATCTCGGCCTCCTTGCCCTTGGGAATGAGCGACGCCATGAGCGCGCGACTGGCCGCCTGCACGGTGCCCAGCTGGGTTCCGGCGATCACGGCGATGGCCAGGAAGGCCGCCTTCCCGTGGGTGAGGGCCGTGGCGACGGCCACGGCCACCCAGACGAGCAGCGAGAGGTCGATCACGCGCTTCGGGCCCCAGCGGTCGATCGGCCGGGCGAGCAGGATCGCGCCTACCAGCGCGGCGAGCTGCACGGCGAGGAACATCAGGATCAATTCGCCCGGCGTGAAGTGCAGCGTGGTCGCGGCGTAGATGCTCGCGAAGAAGATGGTCGTCTCGACGCCGTCGATGTAGAAGAACAGCGCGAGCAGGAAGCGTCGCAGCCGCGGCATGCCGAGGGCATCCCGGAGGATGCGACGGAAGTGCACGACGCCCTCGAGCGCCGCCTGCCGTACCGCAATGCCGCTCGGGACATCCCGCGGCATGGCTCGGAACAGCGGGATCGAGAAGACGACGAGGAACAGGGCGACGGTCAGCCAGGTCGCCGCGAAGTGTCCCGCCTTGACGAGCGGCAGGGCGATGACCAGCCCCAGCGCCGACCCGGCGTAGCCGATGCCGTACCCCAACCCGGACACGTAGCCGCGATGCTCCGGAGGGGCGATGTCGGGCAGATAGGCGTTGTAGTAGACCAGCGCACCCTCGAACCCGATGTTGGCCAGCACCGCGAGGGCGAATCCCCATCCGATCATGCCGGGTTGGATCGTGCCGAACAGCGCCACGCACAGCACGCACAGCGCGGTGAAGGCCAGCAGCAGGCGCTTGCGCACGCCGGCCCGGTCGGCGACCGCGCCGAGGACGGGAGAGGTGAGCGCGACCACGGCCATCGAAGTGGACATGGCCCAGCCCCAGACTTGGTCGCCGTGCCCGGACTCGTTTCCCACGATCTGGCGGGCGAAGTAGACGCTGAAGACCGTCGCGATGATGACGGCCGAGTACGCCGAGTTCGCGAAATCGTAGAAGCACCACGCGAGTACGCGGCGGCGGTCCAACGGGGCGAGAGGGGCGGACACGGCGCGCAAAATGGCGCGCCCCGGTGCGCCCCGCTAGCTTCACGCCATGCCACGGAAAAAGCGCACTTCGGAGACGTTCATCCGCCTGAAGCAGGCGTTTCATCCCGAAAGCCTGATGATGACCTACGGCTACAAGCCGGAGTGGTCGGAGGGCGCGCTCAAGGTCCCGATCTTCCAGACGTCCACGTTCGTTTTCAAGACCGCCGAGGAAGGAAAGGCCTTCTTCGAGATCGCCTACGGCCTCCGGGCGAAGACCGAGGGTGAGCCGGCCGGATTGATCTACAGCCGCATCAACAATCCCGACCTGGAGATTCTGGAGGAACGGCTGGCGTTGTGGGACGGCGCGGAGTCGTGCGCCGTGTTCAACACGGGGATGGCGGCGATCGCCACCACGTTGATGGCCTACGTGCGCCCCGGCGACGTCGTGCTGTACAGCACACCGCTCTACGGCGGCACCGATCACCTGTTGAAGCACGTGCTGCCCGGCTTCGGCGTGACGCCCGTGCCGTTTCGCGCCTCCGCCTGTGCCGGGCCGGACGATATCGCCGCCAGTCTCGAGCGCGCCCAGGCGCGCGGACGGGTATCGCTCCTGATGGTCGAGACGCCGGCGAATCCCACCAACGCGCTCGTCGACCTCGCCGCCTGCGCGGAGTTCGCCCGGCGCCAGGGCAACGGCGGACAGCGGCCGCTGGTCCTGGTGGACAACACCTTCCTCGGCCCTCTCTGGCAGCAGCCCTTGAAGCACGGCGCCGACATCGTGCTCTACTCCGCCACGAAATACATCGGCGGCCACAGCGATCTGCTGGCGGGCGCCGCCCTGGGCAGTCATGCGGTGCTCGATCCGGTGCGGGTGCTGCGCACCTTTTTCGGTACGCTGGCCGACCCGTGGACCGGGTGGCTGCTGATGCGGAGTCTCGAGACCCTCAAGCTGCGGATGACGTCGGCGATGAAGAACGCCCGCTACGTGGCGGACTTCCTCGCGCTGCATCCCAAGGTCGAGCGGGTCTACTACCTCGGCCACCTACAGGAGGGCGATCCGCAGTACGCGGTCTACCGCCGGCAGTGCACGGCGCCCGGGGCCATGGTGTCGTTCGAGGTGCGCGGTGGGGAAGCCGAAGCGTTCCGCGTCCTCAATACCCTGAAGCTGGTCAAGCTGGCCGTGAGCCTGGGCGGGACCGAGTCGCTGGCCGAGCACCCGTATTCGATGACACACGCGGACGTTTTGCCCGAGGCGAAGCGCGAAGCGGGCATCACCGAGCGCATGATTCGCCTGTCGGTGGGGATCGAGCATCCCGACGATACTATCGCGGACCTGGACCAGGCCCTGGCGAACGCATGAGGGACGGGTGGGTCGTCTACGTGCTGCGCTGCCGTGATGGATCGCTCTACACCGGAATGACCAACGACCTCGATCGCCGTCTGACCGCTCACCGGAAGGGGAAGGGCGGGGCCTACACGCGCTCCCGTCTCCCGGTCCGTCTCGTCTATACCGAGCGACGCCGCGGCCGCGGGGCGGCGCTGTCGCGCGAAGCCGCGATCAAGCGGCTGTCGCGCGCCGCGAAGCTCACCCTCGTGACGAGCGGCCGGTGAGCCTGCGGACTCGCGACGTCGCCGGAGCGGTGCTCGCGTTGGCCGTGGCCGCGCTGTTCGTGCGGCTCGGCTTCTGGCAGCTGGCGCGGCTGGATGAGCGGCGGGTTCAGAATGCGATCATCGCCGAGCGGCGAGCGCTGCCGCCGGTCGAGCTCCCGCTGCATCGCCTGGCGGCGGACGCCCTGCGGGACCGGCGGGCGCAGGCCCGGGGCGTCTACGACTACGCACACGAGCGGGTGTGGACCGGGCGGACCTACGACGGCGCGCCGGGCGTGGCCCTGCTCACGCCGCTGCGCCTGTCCGACGGATCGGCGGTGTTCGTGGATCGCGGCTGGGCGAGCTCACCCGACGCGGCGCACCTGGACCGGGAGCGCTATCGCGAGGGCGACACCGTCCTGGTGGAGGGGCTCGTACTCCCCGCCCCTCGCGACCGGGGCGACGTCGACCCGGTTCGACTGCGGGACTCGGTGCCGTATCCGCTGCTGCCGGTCGTCGTGCAGCTGAACGACACGGCGGCGCCGCATCCCGCGGGGCTGCACCGGTGGCGTCCCCCGGTGCTCGACCACGGACCACACCTGTCGTATGCGATCCAATGGTTCAGTTTCGCCCTGATCGTCGTGGTGGGGACCATCGGGTTGCTCTGGAAACAACGGTAGCGCCGGCGCCCTTCGCTTGACGTCCCCGCCGGCGGCCTGCACTTTTTCCGCGTCGTTCACGCCGTCGTTCCCACATCCCGGAGCCAGTCCATGCGCCGAGTGCTGACCGCGACGGTTCTCGCCGCTGTCCTTCCCGCTGTTCGTCCTCACGTTTCGCTGCCGGCGTCGACCCCTCCGGCCTGGAGCTTCGCTGCTGCCGGAGACACCGGCAAGGACACGACCAAGAAGAGCGATTCGCTGCCGCTCACGCCCACGCGGACCGTCGCCTTCGACGTGACCGAGGGCACGTGGCTGTCGCTCGACGTTTCGCCCGACGGCTCGGCGATAGTGTTCGAGCTGTTGGGTGACCTCTACACTATGCCCATCGCGGGGGGCACGGCGACCCGGATCACCTCCGGTCCGTCGTTCGATTCCCAGCCGCGGTACTCGCCCGATGGCAAGCGCATTGTGTTCCTCTCGGATCGCTCCGGCGCCGAGCAGATCTGGACCGCCGACGCGGACGGAAGCAACCCCAAGGAGCTCACCACGTCGGGCAGCAACCTCTACGCCTCCCCCGAGTGGACGCCCGACGGCAACTACATCGTCGCATCCCGCACGACCGGGGTGCTGGGCAGCGTGTACGAGCTGTGGCTGTACCACAAGGACGGTGGGTCGGGCGCGGCGATGATCAAGTCCGGTCCGCCGCCGGCGCCGGGTGGCAGCCCGTTCTCGGGGCCCGGCTGGAACACCCTCGGCGCCGCGTTCGGGTCCGATCCGCGCTACGTCTGGGTGTCCCGCCACCGTGGCGGCTTCGGCTACGATCTCAACTTCCCGCTGTGGCAGGTGGCGATCTACGACCGCCAGACGGGCAAGACCTTCACGCAGACCGATCTCTACGGCAGCGCGATGCGACCGATCCCGTCGCCCGACGGGAAATGGCTGGTCTATGCGACGCGCTACGACACGGAGACGGGGCTGCGGCTGCGCAACCTGGCCTCCGGGGACGAGAAGTGGCTCGCCTATCCGGTGACGCGGGACGACCAGGAATCGCGGTTCACCCGGGACCTGGAGCCCGGCAGCGCCTTCACGCCGGACTCCAAGGCGCTGATCACCTCATACGGCGGCAAGATCTGGCGCATCGAGATCCCTTCGGGCACGGCGACGGCGATTCCGTTCACTGCGCACGTGGAGCAGCGCCTGGGACCGCTGGTGCACTTCATCAACCACGTGGACACCGGCGCCGTGCAGGCGCGCCAGATCCGCGACACGCGGCTCTCACCCGACGGGCGGCGCATCGTGTTCAGCGCGCTTGACCGGCTGTACGTGATGGACCTGGCCGGCGGGACGCCGCGGCGTCTCACCGACGATTCGGTGCACGAACAGGCACCCGCCTGGTCGCCCGACGGGCAATGGGTGGCCTACGTGACGTGGACCTCCGCCCAGGGCGGCGCGCTCATGAAGGTGCGCGCCGACGGCAAGGCGCGGACCCGGCTCGTCGCCGACCCGGCCTTCTTCGACTCGCCGGTGTGGTCGCCGGACGGCCAACGGGTCGTGGCCGTGAAGGGGCCGCGCCAGGCGCGCATCAACGAGCGGTTCGGCCCGGGCTACGATCTGGTGTGGGTGCCCGCGGCGGGCGGTGCGGTGACGCGGATCGGCCCCTACGACGGGCGGGGGCGCCCGCAGTTCTCGCGCAATCCGGATCGGATCTTCTACTACGCCGGGGGCGATGGGCTGGTCTCGGTGCGCTGGGACGGCACCGACCGGCAGGCGTACATCAAGGTGAACGGCTACACCTATCCCGGCCCGGGCGCCCAGCCCGACCCCGCGGACGAGATCATCGTCGCTCCCGACACCGACCGCGTGCTCGCGCTGCAGAGCAACAACGTCTATCTCGTGACGCTGCCCCAGGTGGGCGGCGAGACGCCGACGATCAACGTGTCGAGCCCGGCGTCGGCGCCGTTCCCGGTCAAGCGTCTGACGCGGATCGGCGGCGACTTCATCGGCTGGAGTGCCGACGGCAAGATGGTGACCTGGTCCATCGGCGCGAGCTTCTTCCGCTGGGATCCCGCGGTGGCCGACTCGGCGGAGAAGGCCAAGGCGACGACCGACTCCATCCGGGCCGACTCGCTCAAGAAGGCGCAGGCGGATTCCACCAAGCCGAAGCCGGACTCGGCGGCGAAGGCGCGGGTGGACTCGCTCGCCAAGCTGCCCGCGTACGAGGGCCTGCGCACCGACGTCGTGATCCGGGCGGCGCGCGACGTGCCCCGCGGCACGGTGGTGCTGCGCGGCGCCCGCCTCATCACGATGAAGGGCGAGGAGGTCCTCGAGCACGGCGACATCGTCGTGACCGACGACCGGATCGTGTGGGTGGGTCCCCAGGGTGGGGGGACGGTGCCCGCCGGTGCCCGCGTGATCGACGTGACGGGGAAGACGATCATCCCCGGGCTCGTGGACGTGCACGCGCACCCCTGGGCGACCTTCGGGGTCCACCAGACGCAGGTGTGGAAGTACCTGGCGAACCTCGCGTGGGGCATCACGACGGTGCGCGATCCGCAGACCGCCACGACCGATGTGCTGACCTACGCCGACCAGATCGAGACCGGCGAGCTGCTGGGGCCACGGCTCTATCACACCGGTCCCGGTGTCTTCTGGGACGAGAACTTCCAGAACCTCGATGAGGCGCGCAACGCGCTGAAGCGGTACACGGAGTTCTATCACACCCACTGGATCAAGCAGTACATGACGGGGAACCGCAAACAGCGGCAGTGGGTGATCATGGCGGCCCAGGAGCTGGGCCTGATGCCCACGACCGAGGGCGGGCTCGACTTCAAGATGAATCTGACGGAGATGCTGGACGGCTATCCCGGCCACGAGCACAGCTATCCCCTCATGCCGTTGTACCAGGATGCGATCGGGCTCGCCGCGCAGTCGGGGATCACCTACACCCCGACGCTGCTCGTGAACTACGGGGGTCCCTTCGGCGAGGACTACTACTTCGAGCACTACAACGGGCACGACGATCCGAAGATGCGGCGGTTCGTGCCGCACGATGTCCTGGATGAGCGGTTCCTGCGGCGCCAGTGGTTCCGCGACGATCAGTACGTGTTCAGTCGCATCGCCGCCTCGGCGGGGGCGATCCTGCGCGCCGGCGGGAACGTGGGGATGGGCTGCCACGGCGAGATGGACGGCATCGGCTGCCACTGGGAGCTGTGGGGATTCGCGGCGGGCGGGCTGTCGCCGCTCGAAGTGCTGCGGATCGGGACCATCGACGGGGCCAAAGGACTGGGACTCGACACGGATCTGGGGTCCCTCGAGCCCGGCAAGTTCGCGGATCTGATCGTGCTCGACGGCAATCCGCTCGAGGACATCCACAACACCAACGCGATCCACTACGTGATGAAGAACGGGCGTCTGTACGAGGGCGCGACGCTCAACGAAGTGTGGCCGCGTCAGAAGGCACTGCCCACGATGTGGTGGTGGGGAGAAGAGCCGACGGCAGGGCGGTAGAGACGGAAGAAGGCGGAAGAAGGCGGACGGTGTGTTCCGCCCTCTTCCGCCTTTTTCCGCCCTCGCCCGTCCAAGTCTTCCATTTTGATGGTCTTCCAGTTAAGCTTCCGCCCGTAGTCAAGAACCGCGAGCTGGCATCCTTCCGTAGGACGGTCCCGCTCAGGAGCGGGCACCGGCGCTGAACACACGCACGGTCTCATTCCCCAGGTTCAGACAACTGAGAAGCGACACTGAGAGTGGCGACATTCCGTCTCCACGAGTGCGCGTGTGTGCTGTAAAGGACCATGGACCACAACATGCCATTTGCCTCTCTCGGGCTGGTGCCCGAACTGGTGCGTGCCGTATTCGAAGAGGGATACGCGCACCCCACACCCATTCAACAGGAAACCATTCCGCTGGCCCTCGCGGGCCGCGACGTCATCGGCTCGGCGCAGACCGGGACCGGGAAGACGGCCGCGTTCCTGCTGCCGATCCTCCAGCGTCTCAACCGGGAGAAGCGGCCGCGTACCCTGCGGGCGCTGATTCTCACGCCCACCCGAGAGCTCGCCGAGCAGGTGCTGCAGAGCGCGCGCACCTACGGCAGGCACTTGCCGCTCGAGAGTGTCGCGGTGTACGGCGGCGTCGGGATGGAGCCGCAGACCCGGGCCCTCACCCGTGGGGTGGATATCGTCGTCGCCACGCCGGGCCGCCTGCTCGACCACATGGAGCGCGGCCACGTCGACTATTCCAAGATCGAAGTGCTGGTGCTGGACGAGGCCGACCGCATGCTCGACATGGGGTTCGCCCCCGACGTGCGGCGCATCCTCCGGGCGCTGCCCGACGAGCGCCAGACGCTGCTCTTCTCAGCGACGATCTCGCCGGAGGTCGATGCGCTGGCCCGCAGCGCGCTGTCCGGCCACGCGTCGATCGACATCGGGCGGCGCGCCCAGCCCGCCGAGGGGATCGAGCACGTCATCGTCGCCGCGGATAAGCTCAAGAAGCGCGATGTGCTGGCGGCGATCCTGAAGGCCAAGCCCGCCGGTCAAACCCTCATCTTCACCCGCACCAAATACGGCGCCGACAAGCTGCAGGCGTTCCTGCGCAAATCCGGGATCGGGGCGAACGCGATCCACGGTGACAAGGCGCAGAGCCACCGCACGCGTACGCTCGACGCCTTCCGCGCCGGGTCCGCGGAGGTGCTCGTCGCCACCGACATCGCCGCGCGCGGCATCGACGTCGACGGCATTCGCATGGTGGTGAACTTCGACGTGCCGAACGATCCGGAGACCTACGTCCATCGGGTGGGACGCACCGCCCGGGCCGGGGCCCGGGGCCTCGCCCTCACGCTGCTGTCGCCCGACGAGTGGCTGCTGATGGGCGACATCGAGAAGCTGGTGGGGCAGGTGTTCCCGCGGGAGATCATCCCCGGGTTCGAGCCGTCGGTGGCCCCGCTGCAGCCGAAGCACGCGGAGTCGGCGGTGAAACGGCCGTCGTTGACGGTGCGGGGGCGGGCGGGCGGGCGGCGCAGGCGATAAGCAGAGGCGTCAAGCGAAAACGTCGAGCGGAACCGTACGGTTCTGCTCGACGTCTTTGCTTGACGATGTTGCTCGACGATTCTGCTTGACGACTCACCGTTTTTCTATCGGAACGTACGCGCGCATCGGAGGCCCGACATACACCTGCCGCGGCCGCGCGATCTTCTGCTCCTTGTCGAGCAGCATCTCCTGCCACTGGGCCAGCCAGCCCGGCGTGCGCCCGATGGCGAAGAGCACCGGGAACATGTCCACCGGAAACCGCATCGCCTCGTAGATGATGCCGGAATAGAAATCGACGTTGGGGTACAGCTTGCGGGTGACGAAGTAGTCGTCCTGCAGCGCGATGCGCTCGAGCTCGAGCGCCAGGTCGATGAGCGGGTTCTTCCCGGTCACCTCGAAGACTTCGTCGGCCACCCGCTTGATGATGCGGGCGCGTGGGTCGTAGTTCTTGTAGATGCGGTGGCCGAATCCCATCAACTTGACCTCGCCGCGCTTCACCCGCTCGATGTAGGCGGGCACGCGGTCCTTCGACCCGATCTCCCGCAACATGCGCAGCACTTCCTCGTTGGCCCCGCCGTGCAGCGGACCGTACAGCGCCGCGGCGGCGGCCGCCATGGACGAAAAGGGATCGGAGTGGGACGAGCCCACGCCCCGCATGGCGCTGGTCGAGCAGTTCTGCTCGTGGTCGGCGTGCAGGATGAACAGCACGTCGAGCGCGCGCTCCGCCACCGGATGCGGCGTGTACTTCACCTCCGTCCCCTTGAACATCATGTTCAGGAAATTGCCGGCGTAGGAGAGGTCGTTGTCGGGATACGCGAACGGCATGCCGGTGGAGTGCCGGTACGCGAACGCGGCCAGGGTCGGCGTCTTGGCGATGAGCCGGTGGATCTGGAAACGCCGCGCCTCCCCGTCGCCGATGTGCTTGGCCTCGGGGTAGAAGGTCGACAGCGCCGCCACCGTGCTGACGAACATCCCCATCGGGTGCGCGTCATGGTGGAAGCCGTCGATGAACTTCTTGACGTTCTCGTGGATGATCGTGTGGTGCGTGATGTCGTACACCCAGCGGTCCAGCTCCGCGGGCTTGGGCAGCTCGCCGTTGAGCAGCAGGTAGGCCGTCTCCAGGAACGTGCTGCGCTCGGCCAGCTCCTCGATCGGGTACCCGCGGTAGCGCAGGATCCCCTTGTCGCCGTCGATGAAACTGATGGCGCTGCGACATGCGGCGGTGTTGAGGTAGGCCGGGTCGTAGCTCATGAGCCCGAAATCGTCCGGGCTGGACTTGATCTGTCGCAGGTCGGCCGCCCGGATGGTCCCTTCCTGAACCGGGATCTCGTAGGTGCGACCGGTGCGGTTGTCGACGATGGTGAGGGAGTCGGTGGGCATGGGGCAAAGATAAAGGGCGGACGAAGGCGGAAAAGGGTGGAAGACGACGCGTCCGCCCTCTTCCGCCTTCTACCGCCCTATTTCGGCGCCTCCAGCACCCGCAGCGTCGTCTTCAGAGTCCTCCCGGACGCCGACAATGTCACCGTATAGGTCCCGGCGGCCACGTACTCCGTCGGGTCCGCCGGGGAGCCGGCGCGCAGCGACTCCTTGGGCTGGAGATCCCACATCACGCGGTTCAGCCCCGGATCCTTGCTCCCGGTGAGCTTCGCCACTTCACGGCCACTGGAATCGGCGATCGTGATGGACACCTCATCCGGCGTATAGGCCTTGAGGTAGTAATCGATCGCCGCCCCAAAGGGCGGATTGGCGCCCTGGTAAGGGCGATGCCCCCACAGCCCCGATTCCTGGAACTTCCAGAACGGCTGCACCGACCGGGTGCTGAACAGAAAGGCGGCCGAATCGAGCACCGTGGGGGTCAGCTCTTCCAGCGGGATGACCTGGTCCAGGATGTAGAAGCTGCGGCCGTGCGTGGCGACGATCAGGTCACGGTCGCGCCGGTGGATCGCGATGTCGTCGTAGGCCACCGTCGGCAGGCCGTTCCGGAAGCGATTCCAGGCGGTCCCGCGGTCGAGTGAGAAGTACAGTCCGAACTCCGTCCCCGCGAAGAGCAAGTTCCGGTTGCGGGGATCCTCGCGCAGCGCCTTGAGCGGTCCGCCCGCGGGCAGATTACCGGCGATGGACGTCCAGGTGCGGCCGTAGTCGGTCGTCATGAACGCGAGCGGCTGGAACACGTCGCTGCGGTGCCCGTCGATCGCCACGTACGCCGTCCCCGAATCGACATGCGACGCCTCGACGCGTGCCACGTACAGGTTCGGCTTGGGGAGTCCGCGCAGATTCGCGCCGACGTTGGTCCAGGTGGCGCCGCCGTCGCGAGTGAGCTGGATGTTGCCGTCGTCGGTCCCCACCCAGATGACTTTGGGGTCGAGCGGAGACTCCGACAGCGTGACGATGGTGTTGTAGGTCTCCGCGCCGGAGCCCGCCGCCGTCATCGTCTGGGGGTTCATGGTGGAGAGGTCGGGGGAGATCGTCTCCCAGGCGTCACCGCGGGCGCTGAGGCGGAACAGCTGGTTGCCGCCGAAATAGAGCACCGAGGGATCGAAGTGGGAGATCGCGAACGGCGTGTTCCAGTTGAACCGGAACGCGGGCGTGCCCTCCTTGGCGTTCGGCCGGATGGACTTGATCGCCCCGCTGCGCTGGTTGACCCGGAAGGCGTATCCCTGCTGGCATTCCGCGTACACGATGTCCGGATCGGTCGAATCCACCTGGACGTAGTAGCCGTCGCAGTCGCCGACCCGATACCAGTCGGAGGCGGAGATGCCGTCCTCCGCGCGCTTGCGGCTGGGGCCGCACCAGCTGCCGTTGTCCTGCAGCCCGCCGCAGATGCGGTACGGCGTGCGATAGTCGTAGGTGACCTCGTAGAATTCGCCCGTCGCCACGTTGTTGACGAAGTCCCAGGTCTTGCTGCGGTCCCACGAGAAGTAGATCCCGCCGTCGGTGCCGAGAACCAGATGATCGGGATTTCCCGGATCGATCCACAGCGCGTGCAGGTCGCCGTGGATCTTCTCGGCGCCGTCATGGCGGAAGGTGTGCCCGCTGTCGTCGGACACGTCGAGGCCGTAGCCGAGGGCGTACACGTGCGCATCGTTCGCCGGATCGACGCGGATCTTGGCGAAATAGAAGCCGCGGGGGACGAGGTCGTTGAGGCGCCGCCAGTGCGCGCCGCCGTCGTCGGAGCGGAAGATGCCGCCCGCGCGCGAGTGCACGTCGTCGATGTCCTTGGGACCGCCCACGTCGGATTCGATCACCGCGTAGACGATCTGGGGGTTCTTGCGGTAGATGTCGAGCCCGATCCGCCCGGTTTGCGCCGGCAATCCGCCGGCGAGCTTCGCCCAGGTCCGGCCGCCGTCGGTCGTCTTATAGACGCCGCCCACCGGTCCGCCGCTGCGCATTGCCCAGGGCGTGCGCAAGCGCTGGTACATCGCCGCGTAGGCGACGTCGGGGGTGGTGGGATCGAGCACGAGATCGATGGCCCCGACCGAGTCCCCGAGCTGCAGCACCGCCGTCCAGGTCTTGCCGCCGTCGGTGGTCTTGTAGACACCGCGCTCGGGATTCCTGCCCCAGAGGTGGCCGAGGGCCGCCACCCAGACGGTCGAGTCGTTGCGGGGATCGATCGCGAGCGCCGGGATGTCGTGGGTGTTCTCGAGCCCCAGGTGCGTCCACTTCCCGCCGCCGTCGGTCGATTTGTACACGCCGTTGCCCCACGACGAGCTGTTCCGCCCATTTCCCTCGCCGGTCCCCACCCACACGAGGTTCGAATCCCGCTGCGACACCGCGACGGCGCCGATCGAGGCGACGGGCTGGTCCTCGAACACCGCGGACCACGTGGTGCCGTTGTTGGTCGTCTTGAAGAGGCCGCCGGTGCCGGCGGCGGCGAAGATCACGCGCGGATTCGCCTCGCGCACCGCGAACGCCGACATGCGGCCGCCCATGGTCGAGGGGCCCACCGCCCGGAACTTCAGGCCGCGGTAGAGGAGGGTGTCGAGGAGTCGCGCCGCGGGTGCCGGCGTGGGGGCGGTGCGGCGTTGGCCCGGGAGAGCCGTCGGAGCGAGGACGAACGCACTCGCCAGGAGGGGCCAGAGGGTTCGGTTCATGGGGCCGGAAGATGCGTCCTCTGGTCCGAACGCTCAATCCTCTTATTTTGGCAACGTGACGTCTCCGCCGCCGGCCCCTCGCACCAGCCTCTATCCCACCCGCTCCGCCGCCGGGGCGGACCTGGGCAAGGTGCTGGCCTCCCAGGGCTACGTGCATTGTCTGTTGCTGGGGATCACGCCCGAAGGGGTCGAAATCGCGGCCAACGCCGCCAAGGCAATGGGTGCGAGCTTCGACGTGCTGGTCGCCTCGTTCATCCGCCTGGGCGACAACCTGGCGCCGGTGGGCGCGCTGGCCGAGAACGCGAGCTCGGCCGAGATGGACCCCGACTTCCAGCCCGGCATCAGCCTCGTCGAGAAGCTCAGCTCGGCGATCGAAGAATCGCGGGCACGGGTGCGTCGCGACCTGGTGTTGTACCGCTCCAACCGGCCCA
>DATDED010000006.1:0-3879 GCA_036523455.1 Gemmatimonadales bacterium | reverse complement strand
GGGCGCGTGAAGATGGTCTGCTCCTTCTGGAACAGTCCCGTCAGGTGCACCTGGCCCAGCTGCCCCAGGTCGTAGGTGGCCGCCATGCCGTAGATCGACGTGGGAGCGACCGCGAACGACGCGCGTTCCTCGAACTGCGCGCGCACGGTCGCCTGACTCCCGGTGAAGAGCGAGTCCGGATTCTTGAACGTGACCAGGCCGACCGTGTAGTCGATGGTGTAGTCCTGGTCGCGCTGCAGCTGCCGGTTGCCGAGGTAGAGCTTCTCGCTGCCCTCACGGATCTGGAAGCTCGAGAGCGACACCGTGCCGCGGTCGGAGGCCGCCGAGGCGTCGCCGTGCAGCGTGAGCGTGAACACCGAGGGCGGCCCCTGCTGGGCGAGCAGGAGGCGCGGCGTGCGATACAGCGAGTCGTTGCGCTCGGTCGCAACCAGCTTCGCCGTGTCGGCGAAGGGCTGCAGGTGCGGGAAGACCACGTAGTAGTCCCGCAGCGGCGCCCCCTGCCCGGGATCGCGGTCGCGCGGGAAGAGCCGGTTGTACTGATCCAGCCGGGTGAAGTCGTTGGCGAGCGCCAGGCCCAGGATGTCGAGGTACGTGTCGCTCGAGCCGTCGGGACGTTGCCGCTGGTTGACGGCGAGATCGAGCGCCACGCTGTTCCGCGCAAGATCCTGGCCACCCAGCCGGTAGGCGGAGCGGATCTCGAAGCGGAACGAAGGGAAGGCCGCGGTGACTCCGGGACGCGGGTCGTAGACCAGCCGCAGGGTGTCCACCGCGGTCGTGTCCGGATTGCGCGCGACCGGCAAGGTGCCCACGCAGCGGCTCCCGGGACCGCACGCCGCCTGCCCCTCCGGGATGTAGGAAACCGCCAGGTAGTCGTTGGGATCGAGTCGGGCGGCGAGGGCGATCCACGCCCTGCTTTGGTCCACGTAGTAGTCTCTTCCCGCCACCAGCAGCTCCCAATCGAACGGGCCGGCCCGCTCGCCGGAGCAGTCGACCGCGCGGGTTCCGGGACCGCAGGCGACGGCGTGGATGCCGCCGATGTTCTGATTGGTGCCGGCATTCAGCGCGCGGACACGGTACACATGGAGGTCCAGGATCCGCAGCGAGTCGGGGAGGGCCGCAGGAAGGATGTTGAGGATGTCGACCGCGGGGTATCCCGGCACGGCCGCCGGGTCGATGGCGAAGAAGAAGCGTCCCTGCTCGTAGTCGAGGTCGCGGAACTGCCGGTCGATCGGCTCGGTGGTGGTCTCCCCGATGTTGTAGGTCCGGTCCCGGACCACGTTGCCTTTCTGTTGCGCGTAGATGCCGCGGACCTCCAGCGGACCGACCTGGGACACCGCCTGCACGCCGAAATTATTCGCCGGGATGGCAGCGCTGATGAAGCGGGACGGGGGGATCTGGAAGGACACGTTGCCGGCTTCGACACGCCGCAGGATTTCGTCCTCGAGCCCCTCGTACCACACCTGCAGGTTGTTGTTGGCGTCGAACTCGCGCTGACTGTCGAAGTCCACGTTGACATGAAGCCGTTGCCCGACCACTCCACCGGAGCGGATCGCATACTGCGGATTGGGCGTGATGGCGGGGAATCCGGCGCGGCAGCCCGAGATGGCCTGCTGACGCTCCACGGCATTGCAGCGCAGGTTCCGGAACTGGTCGGCCTTCAACTCGAAGCGCAGGCTCAGATCCATCCCCAGCGCGGCGAACTGGCCGAGGACGCCGGTGGCGCCCGCCGCCTGGAACACGCGCGGCCCGGCGGGCTCCTGGACCCCCGGCGCGAGGCGCGCCAGCGCGGCCAGCCCCGTGTCCGCCGCGGTGCCGGCCAGCGCGAGCCCGCCGGCCGGCAGCCCGCCGCGGACTCGGGTCGCCCACGCGACCGCGACGAGCGCGGGCGGCAGGCGTGCCCCGAGGCGTCCGCCGGGCTCGAGCGCCGCCACGCGTACGGGCCCGAGGCGCTCGAGCCGATACGCCAGCCGGAACGCGGGGGCGCGCACGGTGTCGGCGCCGGGGCCTTGCGCCCGAGCCGGGGGAACGAGCAGCGTGAGGAGAAGAACAACGAGCGAGGAGGGAGGCCGCATCCCTTGTAGCCGCTTGGAGTTCCGAATATAATGGCCGAACCCCCCGTGCGCATCCTCTCCCGCTACCTGGTGCGGCAACACTTCGCACCGCTCGCCTTCGCGCTGTCGGCGCTCACCGCGCTGATGCTGCTCAACCAGATCGCCAAGCAGATCGGCAATCTGGTCGGGAAGGGATTGCCGACCGGCGTCATCGTGGAAGTGTTCGTGCTGAGCGTGCCCTTCATCGTGGCGATGACGCTGCCGATGGCCGTGCTGGTGGCCGTGCTGCACACAATGAGCCGGCTGGCCGCCGACAGCGAGGTCACGGCCATGACGGCGAACGGCATCAGCGTCGGCCGCATCGCGCGGCCGGTGCTGCTGTGGGCCGCGGTCGTGGCGATCCTCGCGTTCCTGTGGAACGACCAGCTGCTGCCGCGCTCGAATCACCGTCTCCGAACGCTGCTCGTGGACATCCAGCGCAAGAAGCCGTCCCTCGCCTTGAAGGAGCAGGTGATCAACGAGGTCGTCCCCGGCCAGTTCTTTCTGCGGGCGGCGCGGATCGATCCGGCCACCAACCGGCTGAAGGACGTGACGATCTACGATCTGGGCGATGCCGACCGCCGCCGTATCATCACGGCCGACAGCGGGCGAATGGCTTATACCCCGGGGCAGACCGATTTGTACCTGGCCCTGATGGACGGCGACATCCAGGAGGTGCGGCGCGGGCAGGACGCGCAGTTCAACCGCACGTTCTTCCATACGAATTTCATCCGTGTCCGCAACGTCTCGAACCAGCTCGTGCGCACCGAGGAAGACACCTATCGGGGCGACCGGGAAATGACGGTGTGCGAGATGGCGCAGGTCGTCCGGTCGGCGGGAAACGACGCCCGCATCGCCCACCGGCAGGGAGACGCCACCGTACAGCGCGACCTGCGGCGGCTCGCCGGACTGGCGACCGTCCCGGCACCGTTCGTCGTCACCCCGGCGGACACCGTGCCCGGCGTCTTCTGCCGGTTGATGGGCCGGCTGACGAGCTGGCTGCTGCCGGCGCCGGCGCAGGCCGCGCAGACTCCTTCCCCCAGCGTGGCGGTCCCCGTGACTCAGCTGCCGCCTCTCGTCTCCCAGGTCCCCCTCGTGACGCCCGGCGGGACCTCGTCGGAGCAGGACGGGGTGGACAGCGCGCGGCGCCGCGCCGCGGTCTACCTGGTGGAGATCCACAAGAAGCTCGCGATCGCCGCCGCCTGCTTCGTGTTCGCCGTGCTCGGCGTCCCGGTCGCGCTGCGCTTCCCGCGGGGCGGCGCGGGCCTCGTGATCGGCGTCAGCGTGGTGGTGTTCGCGGTCTACTATGTCGGGCTGATCGTCGGCGAGGACCTGGGCGACCGGCTGATCGTCACGCCGTTCCTGTCCATGTGGGTGCCGAACCTGCTGTTCGGGGCGCTCGGGCTGCTGGGCATCTGGGTGATGCGCCAGGCGAGTCCCACGGCCCGCGGCGGAGACTGGTCCGACCTCAAGGACGCGGTCGTCGGGCTGTTCCGGCGCCGCGCACACGGCTGATGCGCACCCTCGACCGCTACGTGCTGCGCCAGTGGGCGATTGTGTTCCTCGTCGTGATGCTCGGCTTCCCGCTGCTCGTGATCATCATCGACCTGGCCGACAAGTTCGAGCGGTACCTGGCGCGCGGGCTGACGAAGGGGCATGTCGCGCTGGCGTACGTGTACGGCATGCCGGACACCATGTTCCTGGTGCTGCCGGCGGCGGTGCTGTTCGCCACGGTGTTCACCGTCGGGACGATGGGGCGGCACTCCGAGATCACGGCGGCGAAGGCGTC
>DATDED010000005.1:0-6487 GCA_036523455.1 Gemmatimonadales bacterium | reverse complement strand
CAGCTCGAGCGACGCGATGCCGCCCCACGCCGCCAGGAAGTCTCCCGTGTCGAGATGCTTCAGCGCAGGCGGTGCGGGGGAGTGGTCGCTCGCCACGAGATCGATCGCGCCGCGCGCGAGGCCCTGCCACAACCGCTCCCGGTCTGCGCGCTCCCGCACCGGCGGCGCGCACTTGAAGGCGGTCTGCCCGTCGGGTATGTCCTCGGCGGCGAAGGTGAGGTAATGCGGACAGGTCTCGACCGTGACGCGCGCGCCGGCCCGGCGGGCGTTGTCGATCCGATCCAACGCCGCGGCGCACGCGAGGTGCACGATGTGCACGCGGCACCCCGTCTCCAGGGACAGCAGCAACAGCAGATCGATCGCCTCGAGCTCGGCGCCGCGGGGCCGCGCCGCGAGCCAGGTGGCATAGCGTCGCGGGTCGGCGCCGGTCAGGCCCGCCTCCGCCTCGGCGATGGGTCCGGGCAGCTCGGCATGCGCCAGCAGCACCTGGTCGAGGTCGGCGAGCCGCTGCATCGCGGCGACCAGATCGCTCTCGGTCAGGTGGGAGAACTCCTCCACCCCCGAAGGGACGAGAAAACACTTGAACCCCGGGACTCCCGCCCGCGTGAGGGGCTCGAGGTCTTCCAGGTTCTCCGGGACGGCGCCTCCCCAGAATGCATAGTCCACCATCGCCCGACCTGCCGCCGCGCCGGCTTTGGCCTCGAGCGCCGCTACGGTGGTCGTGGGGGGCACGCTGTTCAGCGGCATGTCCACGATCGTCGTCACACCGCCCGCCGCGGCGGCTCGCGTCGCGGTGGCGAACCCCTCCCATTCCGTGCGGCCGGGCTCGTTGACGTGCACGTGGCTGTCCACGAGACCGGGGAGGAGTGCGGCGGCGCCCACGTCGAGGGTCTCGGCCGCGGATGGCGCCTCGCCGGGCGGAACGACGGCGATGATGCGGCCCCGGGCCACGACCACCGCGCCGGGCCGCTCCCCCTGGGGGGTCACGACCCGGCCGCTTGAGACGACGAGGTCGGGCTTCACCCGCCGCGGATCAGGCGCGTGAGCGCCGGCTCGATTCCCATCAGCCTCGCGTATACGGCGACCTGACCGCGGTGGTACTCCTCGTGCGCGATGCCGTGGTTCCACCAGGCGAGCCGCGTGCCGGAGAGTCCATCGAACCGGGTGATCAGCTGCAGCAGCGACAGCTCGCCTGCCTTGCGGAACCGCCGCTCGCCGTCCCGGATCTGTGAGGTGAGCAGCCGGAGCAGCGCCGGCTTCGTCTTGGCGCGCCAGGCCGCCTTGGCATACAGCCCCAACAGCTTCGGCCACGGCGCCCGGTGGAAATCCGTATCGGGCCGGGTCAGCTCGCCGGTCATCATCATCGCGAATTCGAGGATGTGCTGCACCAGCTCGGCGACGCTGCGCGACTGCGGGGTGGGACGGGAATCGAAGCGGTCCGCGGGAATGTTGCGCACTTCGGCGATCAGTCCCTCGCGCACCCCCTGCCAGGCCTCGAGTGTTTCTTCGAGTATGGTACTGTACGGCGGCATGCGCTCCTCCTCGATGCTGAAAGATCACCGAAGCAGCCGATAGCCGATAGCCGATAGCCGTCTTATCGCCGCTCGATGATCCCCCGCGCCACGTGGTCGGCGATCGCCATGATCGTGATCATCGGATTGACGCCGCTCGAGGTGGGGAAGGCGCTGCCGTCGGCCACGTACAACCCCGGCACGTCGTGCGACTCGCCGGTCTCGCCTACCACCGACTGCTTGCGGTCCGCGCCCATGGCGCAGCTCGCCATCTGGTGGAAGGTGATGTAGGACATGCGGCACTTGGTGTAGCCGCGGTGGTCCATGGCGTCGCCGAAGGCGGACAGCCACCCTGGCTGGGCGGTCGTCGCCCGGGCCGGTGGCGTGTGGAGCGAGAACAGCTCGGTGGCTCCGGCGGCGGCCAGGATCTGGGCCGCGCCGACGAGGCCGCGGCGCACGTTGGCGACGTCGTGGTGCGACAGCTCGTAGTGCACCCGGGGCCGCCCGTCGCGGCCGACCGCCACGTGTCCGGGATCGCGATCCCGGAGCAGGGTCCCGATGATGCTCAGGTTGGCCAAACGGCCGATGTCTTCGCGATGCTGGACGGCGCTCTCCCAGCCGAACCCGCTCGCGGGCAGCGCGAAATGGACCGGAGCGGTCTCGAACTTCACCCCGTACCCGTCGCCCGAGTCCGCGAACTGGTCCGAATAGCGCGTCTGCAGCGCGCCGGTCCACGGCTCGACGCGCCCAGGGAATATCCCGGCGATCGCGCTGGCCGGATGCAGCCGGAGCCCCTGGCCGATCGCGGGGTTGTCCATGCCGGAGCGTCGCAGCAGCGCCGGCGTGTTGATCGATCCGCAGGCGGCGACGACGATGGGAGCGCGCACGGTCAGCCCATGGTGCGCGCCGTCGGCTCCGATGACGGCGCCCTCGACGCCCGTGGCTCGGCCGGCCACGATGAGGACACGGTCGACGTCGCAGTGGGGCACGAGGTGGGCGCCGTGCCGCGCCGCCATGGCGAGGTAGGTGCGGGCAGTCGAGTTCTTGGCGCCGTGGCGGCAGCCGTAGCCGCAGTATCCGCACTCGACGCCCTCGCGGCAATCGGTGACGTTGCGGGGAATCAGGTCCACGTGCCAGCCGAGCGTCTTGCAGCCGCGCTCCAGCAGCTGGTCGCGCACGCCGGGCGTGGTATAGCGCGTGCCGACGTCGAGCTGGATCGCGACGCGGTCGAACGAGCGCTGGAAGCGCGGGGAGGTGAAGAGCGTGAGTCCCGAGCGGCGGTCCCACTCCGCCCGCGTCGCAGGGTGGAGCGGGAAGCTCGTCGTGTAGTTGATCGCCGTGCCCCCGCCGAAGCAGCTGCCGGCCAGAATCGGGAGCGAGCCGCTCTGGGTCATGATGAGGCCGCCGTCGAGATAGTACCGCGACAGCATGTCGCCTTCGACCTGGGTGAAATCGCGCGAGCCCGGGTTGCCCCCTTTCTCGAGGACCACGACGGACAGGCCGGCTTCGGCGAGCACCCCCGCCATCACCCCGCCGCCCGCGCCCGATCCCACGACGACGGCGTCGCACTCGAGCACGGTATCGCGATCGACCGACAGGATCGGCAGAGGATCGAGGCACTTCGCGGGTTGGGGCAGGGGGCCAGGGTAGCCGTTCACGTCCCAGGCCGGATGGCGGCCGTTCGCGCTCCCGGGCCAGCAATAGTGGGCCACGTGCACCAGGCGTTTGAGCGCCTGGAAGCCGGCGCGCCGCAGCGCGATGCGCGAGTGCGCGTAGCCGCGCAGCACCGCTTCGCGCACCGGGGGTCGCATCGCGCTGAAGCGGGCGAACCGGCCGGTGAAGATGAGGTTCACGAAGGGGTTGTCGAGCATCCGCAGGAGCAGCCGCAGGCGATCGCGGTCACCCGGATCGGGGACCGACCCGATCAGCTGCACGGCGCGGTCCACGCTGCCGAGCGCTCGCGCGCCGGCCGCGAAGAACCCGGCCGGATCGTCGGCGCGCGCAATCGACGGAAGCAGCGTCTCGCACACCGCGTCGAGCACCGCGCGCTCCCGCGGGGAGAGGACGCCATTCGCTTCCACCATTCTGCCCTCCTGTGGCACTAGGGGGGGAATAAGCCACCGCGCACCTTGAGGCTCGATGGAATCCAGTTGAAGAGAGCTTCATGAGGGCGCATCTTGGCGTCATGAAGCTCACGGGCGGAGAGATCGTGGCGCGGGCCCTGGCGGACGAGGGCATTCGCGACGCGTTCGGCATTCCGGGCACGCACAACATCGAGCTGTACGACGCGCTCGCCTCCTCGGGCGTGGTCCGACCGGTGCTCGTGACCGACGAACAGAGCGCGTCGTTCATGGCCGATGGATACTGGCGCGCCTCGGGGCGGCTCGCGTGCGTGAACGTCGTGCCGGGCGCCGGCCTGACACATGCCCTTTCCGGGATCGCCGAGGCGTTCCTGGACAACGTGCCGCTCCTCGTGCTGGGGTGTGGCATCCGTCGCGACTTCCCGAAAGCCTATCAGCTGCACGACATCGACCAGCTCGCCGTGGCGCGGCCCGTCACCAAGGCGGCGTTCCGCGTCGAGCGTGGGGAAGACCTCTATCCCGAGATCCGTCGCGCCTGCGCGCTGGCGCGAGCCGGAGTGCCGGGCCCGGTGATGGTCGAGGTCCCCGTGAACCTGTATCTCACCCGGCACGATGTGGACCCGGAGAGCTGGGGCGCGCCTCCGACCCCTGCGGTGCCGGGCGCCACCGAGGACCAACTCGAACGTGTGTCGGCGGCGCTGAACGATCCCGCGGCGCGCCCGCTGATCTATCTGGGACTCGGGGCCGCCGGGGCGGGGGCCGACCTGGTTACCCTGGCCGAGCGTCTCGAGGCCCCGGTCGCCACGACGTTCCAGGGGAAAGGCGTCTTCCCTGAGTCGCACCCGCTGTTTCTCTGGAACGGTTTCGGGGCCGCGGCGGCGCCGTTCGCGCGCGCGGTGGCGGAGCGGCGCCGGGGGACGCTCGCGATCGGTTGCCGGTTCGGCGAGGTGGGCACGGGCAGCTACGGGCTCGAGCCGCCGCGTCCGCTGCTGCACGTGGACATCGACCCCGCCGTCCCGGGCCGCAACTACGAGACCGACGTCGCGGTCGCCGCTGATGCGGCGGCGTTCGTGCGCGCCCTGCTGCCGCGGCTCACCGGGCGCTCGAAGGATGAACAACTCCGCGCCGCCATCCGCGACGGGCACGCGCGGGTGTGGCGTGACTGGCTGGCCCACGGCGAAGCCGACCGCGTCAGTCCCCCACACCTCCTGCGGGCGCTCCAGGAGGCATTCGGACCGGAGACGGTCTTCTCGACCGACAGCGGCAACGGAACGTTCCTCGCGATGGAGTGCCTGCGCCTCGAGCGACCGGGCCGGTTCCTGGCGCCGGTGGACTACTCGTGCATGGGGTATGCGGTGCCCGCCGCGCTGGGGGCGAAGCTCGCGCGGCCGGAGTGTCCCGTCGTGGCGCTCGCGGGGGACGGGGCGCTGCTCATGACGGGGCTCGAGCTGCTCACAGCCGCGCAGCTGGGGATCGCGGTGGCCGTCTTCGTGCTGCGCGATCGTGAGCTGGCGCAGATCGCGCAGTTCCAGGCCACGGCGCTCTCCCGCAAAACGGCGAGCGAGCTTCCCGATTACGACGCGGGGGCGCTCGCCGGGGCGCTGGGAGTCAAAGCATTGCGGCTGGCGCGCGACGCGGACATCGCCGGTGTCCTGGTCGCCGTACGGGAGATTCTCGCGGCCGGCCGGCCGGTGCTGGTGGACGTGGCGATCGATTACTCGCGCAAGACCTTCTTCACGGCGGGGGTGGTGAAGACGAACCTGCTGCGGTTCTCCTGGCCGGAGCGCCTGCGATTCATCGGCCGGGCGCTGAGCCGCAAGGTGCTCGGCTAGAAGAGGCTCCGCACCACGAACCACACGTTCGCCGGCCGCTCGGCGAGGCGCCGCATGTACCAGGCGAACCAGTGTGAGCCGTAGCTGATCAGCACCCGCACCTTCACACCCTCGCCGGCGAGCCGGCGCTGCGCGTCGCTCCGGATGCCGTACAGCATGTGTACCTCGTAGCGTCCGTCGGCCTTTCGTGCGGCCGTCTGCTCCCGGATGCGCTCGATCAGCGGCAGGTCGTGCGTGCCGAACACCGTGGTCGCGCCGCCGGCGGCCGCGGCGTCGAGCAACTGCACGGCGAGCGTGGAGTACTGCGCGTCCACGTCCGCCTTGCGCGGCAACGCCACGGTCCCGGGTTCGTTGTAGGCGCCCTTCACGAGGCGGATCGCGGGCGACAGGGGCAGCAGGGCCGCGAGGTCCTGCGGCGTACGCCGCAGGTAGGCCTGGAGACATACGCCCACGCCGGGGCCTTCTTCCCGTACGCGGCGGTAGAGATCGAGCGTGGCGTCCACATAGCGGGACTCCTCCATGTCGATCCACAGGAAGCATCCCTCTTTCCGGGCCTTCTCGGCGAGCGCCCGCACGTGGCGCAGGCAGGCGTCCCGGTCCACGTCGAGGCCGAGGTGTGTCAGCTTCACCGACACCTGCGCCGGAAGAAACCGGTCGCGCACCTGGTCGAACACGTTGAGGTAGTGGTCGCGCACGTCTTCGGCCTCCGCGGCGTTGCGCACCTGCTCCCCCAGCTGGGTCAGGACGGTTCCCATCGACGCCTTGGCGAGCTCGGCGGATGCGTCGAGCGCGTCCAACAGGCTCTCACCCGGCATGAAGCGGCGTACGGCGCGACGGGCGAACGCGCGCCGGCGGAACTGCTCGGCGAGCCACGGGCTGCGTGAGGCGCGCAGCAGGAATGAGCGGGCGATGGACATAACGCGGACAAGATAGCCGCCGGGCTGCGGAAACGCCCGCCGGGCCCCAGCGACCCGGGGCCCGGCGAGTGACCTACTCCGTACCGCCGCTTTTGCTCAGCGCTCGATGGACAGCTCGTTCACCACGCCCAGGACACCGGGCGCCT
>DATDED010000004.1:0-2799 GCA_036523455.1 Gemmatimonadales bacterium | reverse complement strand
ACCCTGGGAGACGACCATGAAGAGTGCAATCTTCCGGGCGGCCAGCGGGCGCGGCGGGTTCCGGCGCCTGTTGTTGTGCTGCCTCGGTGTGCTCGGCGGGCTCGCGCTCGTGACGAGTGCTTGCAGTGATCTGTTGAAAGTGAACGACCCCGACGTCGTGACGCCGGGGAATCTGGGCGATCCCTCGGTGCTGCCGACGATTCGCGCCGGCGCGGTGGGCGACTTCACGCTCGCTTACAGCGGCTCCGGCGCCGACGGGTCCGGGGGCATCGAGGGCGTGATCATGACGGGCGGGTTGCTGTCGGACGAATGGGTCAATTCGGAGACGTTCCCGAACCGGATCCTCGACGACGCCCGGCAGGTCGCCATCAACGATGCCACCATGCAGACGGTGTTCCGCAACGTGGAGCGCGCGCGGCGGGCGACGGAATTCGCGGCGAACCGCTACCGCGGCCTCGCCCCGGATACGTTGCTCGAACCGGGATTCGCGGAAATGCTCGGCCTGGAAGGGTTCATGTGGGTGTTCATGGCCGAGAATTACTGCTCCGGGGTCCCGGTGAGCCACGCCAACGAGGATGGCTCGCTCGTCTTTGGAGACCCGCTGACCACGACGGAGCTGCTGGACTCGGCGTTGGCGCGCTTCAACGGGGCGATTGCGACCACGACGAGCACGACGATGATCCGGCTCGCCACCGTGGGCAAGGCCCGGGCCCAGTTGGACCTGGGGCAGTTTGCAGCCGCTGCGACCACCGCCGCGGCGGTGCCGCTGACCTTCGCCTACACGGTTCAGAACACCGAGAATACCGCGCGCGAGAACAACGGCATTTTCAACGCCAACGTGATCAACGAGCGGTATTCGGTGGCGGACAAGGAAGGCATCAACGGGTTGCCGTGGCGCTCGGTCGTCGATCCGCGCACGCCGTTCGAGCGGACGCCGGCGAGTGACGTGGGATTCGACAATGCCACGCCGCAATACGACGCGCTACGCTACGGCGACCGCAAGGCCGCGGTGACGGTGGCGACGGGCGCCGAGGCCGGCCTGATCGTGGCCGAGGCCGCCCTGCAGGCGGGCGACACGGGCGCGGGCGGCGCCTTCCTGACGGCGCTGAACGCGCTCCGGGCGACGCCACCGGCCTACTTCAACAGCACCCGCGCCGGCGTGCCTCCGGTGGCGCCGATGGCGGCGCTCACCACGGCCGACATCACGGCCGCCGGGGGTGCCGTGAACCTGCTGTTCAACGAGCGGGGGCGCTGGCTGTGGCTCACCGCGCATCGGCTGAGCGACCTGCGGCGGCTGGTGCGGCAATACGGCCGAGCGGCGAATTCCGTGTTCCCGACGGGCGCCTATTTCAAGGTGCAGGTACCGACGTACGGGAACGACGTGAATTTCCCGATCCCGATCGACGAGCAGAACAACCCGAACTTCACGCAGTGCATCGATCGTAACCCCTGACCGGCTAGAGTGCCGGGGTAACACGGCGGGGGAGGGACCACCTGGTCCCTCCCCCGTTGCACGACCGGCCCGGCGGTCCGGCGGTTACTGCGACGGACCCTGCTTCGTGCGCACCAGGATCACGCCGCTCACCGCGTCCGTGCCGTAGTAGGTCGTCCCGTCGATTCCCGAGAGCACCCAGATGTCGCGCAGTACGGACACGGGGAGCTCATCGAGGACCTTGAAGTCCGACATCCGGACGCCGTCGACGAAGACCATCGGGGGGTTGTCGAGCAGGATACTCGCCCGCCCGCGGCGCTCGAAGCGCGCCGGCTGGCCGTAGCGGTTCTCCCGGTAGGTCAGCACCGGGGCTTCCCGCTTGAGGACCTCCCAGGCCGTCGAGCCGCCCGAGCGCTGAATGCGGTCCTCGTCGATGAACAGGCCGATCGGCTTGGTCGCCGCATGCTCGTGCCGCGCCGCATGCGCGCACCCGAGTGCCAGCAGTGCGGTGGCGAGGAGGCAGGGTCCACCAAGCGCGTTCATAATCCCTCGAGGGTGCTCACGGCCTGATTCAAATAAGCCGTCATTTGCCGGGGTCGTCAAGCTATGGAGTACGGCCGCGGGGAGTGTAGCTTTGCAGCACGACAATGCCTCTGCTGCTCTGGCTGCTCGCGCAGACCGCACAGCCTCAACTGCCTGCGCCACGCGGGTTTGTAAACGACTTCGCCGGCGTCGTCCCCGCTCCGGCCGCCGCCCGGATGGAAGCGGTGTTGCGTGACCTCCAGCAGAAGACCCACGGGGACATCGCCGTCGTGACCCTGGCGGATCTCGGTGGGCGGGCGCCTGAAGAGATGGCGCGGCAGATCGGCCGCGAATGGAAGCTCGGAGGGACGGGGGAAGCCGGGGACCCGGCGCGGAACCTGGGCGTCGTGGTGCTCCTCGTGCCCAGCAGCCGTGACCTCTTCATCGCCACCGGGCGGGGCGCCGAAGGGTTTCTTCCCGATGGGCGCGTGGGGCGCATCCGGGACGCGATGACCCCCTACCTGGCGCGGGGAGACTACGGACGCGGCCTCGAGGTCGGCGTCGGCTTGCTCACCCAGGCGTTCGCCGACGAGTTTCACGTGTCGCTGGACAGCTCGCTGGCCGTGGCGGCGCCAACCGGGCAGGAGAACGGACGTCCGCTGCCGGGGATCGTCATCGGGATCATTGCGGTGATCGCGCTGCTCATGTTCCTCAATATGGTCTCGCGAGCGGCGGGGGTCGGCCGTCGTCGCGGCAGCTGGTGGACCGGAGGGGGATGGGGCGGGTGGGGTGGGGGCGGCTGGTCGGGCGGCGGGTTCGGTGGTTTCGGCGGGTTCGGGGGAGGG
>DATDED010000003.1:0-6817 GCA_036523455.1 Gemmatimonadales bacterium | reverse complement strand
ACCAGTCGGACGGCCGCCACCTTACCCTCGAGGGCGACCAGCGCGCTGGAGCCCGGGACGGCGTGCAACTGACTGTCGTTGACGACCCCGACCGTGAAACTCAGCTTCTTGCGGGCTGTCGCCTCGCCGACGCCGGTGACGACCACTTCGTCGAGGCGGAGCGGATCGGAGGCCAACTGGAAGTTCTGTTCCTGTTCGCCCGGCGCGATGGTGATCGTACGGCTGACCGGCTTCCGTCCGATGTAGCGCGCCGTCAGCACCACCTCCTGGCCTCGGGCGGCATCCGCGCCGATCGTGATCGTATACGTCCCGTTCGCCGCCGTGACCGCCCCGAGGTTGGTGTTTCCCACCACGATGCTGGCGCCGCCCAGCGGCTCGCCCTGCTCCGTGGTGACGCGGCCCGTGATCACCGCGCCCTGTTGCGCCGCGAGCGAACTGGCGGTGAGTAAAGCGAATACGGCAGCCACACTGCCGACCAGCAGCGATCCTGACCGTGGAGCGCGCATCATCTGCCCCCTTGGCGGAAACAGTGAAAATGAAGATGGAAGAAGCCCTGCGGGCCGCGGACGAGGCCCGGCAAGGAGAGAAACACGGCAGGAGTTGTACATAAACGACCCCCTTGGCTCCACCCGTTGACGGCGGGCGCGATGGTACCTTGGGAAATCGGACGGCCCTACTTTTTTTGCTTCATACTGCGGCCCCGATACTACACTCTATTCGAACGGCCGCTAGGGCCCTATAGTACCGTCTATATGAAGATGCGCAATAGGGGGCCGGCCCTGCTGGCGGCCCTGCTCGCCGTCGCGATCGAGCCGGCACCGGGTGCCGCTCAGGCGACGCTTCGGGGCCGCGTCGTCGATAGCGAGCTCGGCCACGCCATCGCGAGCGCCAGCGTCCGGATCAAGCCGGGCACCGCGTCCCTGACTACCGATTCCCTCGGACGGTTCGAGGCTCACGACCTCGCTGCTGGTGCGGCGGAGGTCACAATCGAGGCCCTCGGGTACGAGACCGCCGTCTTTACGGTTCGCCTCGCCGCTCCGGACACGGTCAACGGGGTCTTCCCCCTCGACTTCACGGGATACCGGTTGGCGGCGGTGCTTGTGGAGGCTCGCGCCGAGCAGCTGGTGCCGCGATACCTGGACTTCGAGCGGCGGCGGCACAGCGGTATGGGCGCCTACCTCCGGTGGGACGAGCTCGCGGAGAAGGGGTACGGCTCGGTCGGGGATGCCCTCCACGTCGTCCGCGGAGTCCGCATACGATGCGACTCGCAGACATTCGAGTGCTTCGCCTTCATGGCCCGCACGCCGCAATGCCAGCCGACCTGGTGGATCGACGGGATGCAGGTGCACTCGTTTCACGAGAACACGCCCATTCGCGACATCTATGGGATCGAGGTGTACCGCGGCCCCGGAGAGGTGCCGGCCGAGTTCACCGGATCGAACGCGGCCTGTGGCGTGATCGTGATCTGGACCAAGTCCCGGCCGTATCGCTGACATGATCCAGGCACGCTGGTGGCTCGTCCTGGCGCTCGTGCCGCTGGGCGCGCGGCAGCAGGCCGATCCCCTCGCCGAGCGCACCAAGGGACGCGCCCGCGCGCCGGTGACGGTCTATGAAATGGCGGACTTTCAGTGTCCCGCCTGCCGGCAGTTCACGCTCACGACCTTCCCGGTGATCGACCGCGACTTCATCCAGACGGGGAAAGTGCGCTGGGTGTTCGTGAACTTCCCGCTCAGCTCGATCCACAAGAACGCGGTGGCCGCCGCCCAGGTCGCCATGTGCGCGGCGCGGCAGCACCGGTTCTGGCAGCTGCACGACGTGCTGTACGCTCGCCAGGAGGAATGGGCGCCCCTGGACCAGCCGCTGCCGCGGCTCATCGCGCTCGCCGACTCGGCCGGAGTGCGGCACGATTCCCTCCTGAGCTGCGTCAACTCGCGCGCCACCGTCGAGACGATCGGCCAGGAGTACCAGGGGTCGGTGCGCGCGGGGGCCAACGCCACACCGAGCTTCTACATCGAGGGCGGGCTCGCCTCGGGGGCGATCCCTGCGCCGGACTTCTCCCGCATCCTCGACTCCATCTATCGCACCAAGGCGGGGGGAAAGAGCCCGCCGTGAAACCCGTATGGCGCGCGCTGATCCTCCTGGTCGAATGGCGGCTGGAGAGCGTCCTCCGCAATCCAGCGTGACCGTGTACTAGGCGCGCACTATTAAGGAAAGCGCTCGGCCCTCCCAGCCCACCTGGGGGTATCGCCTGGCAGCGGCGGCCGCAGCGCGGGCTGCCCGCCTTGCCGCACCACTCAGCCATAAGCTGGCTCAGGGCCTGACCGGGCGGCGCGGACTGGCGGAGCGGCAGGCTGTCTGGGGGCGAAAACACCGGGACCCCCGACGGCCGCTGGTGTGGTTTCACGCGCCTTCGGTCGGCGAGGGCCTCCAGACCCGCCCCGTGATCGAGCTGCTGCGAGCCGAGCGCCCCGCGTGGCAGCTCGCCTATTCCTTCTTTTCCCCCTCCGCCGAGCGGCTCGCCCGCAGCCTGCCGGTGGACTTCGCCGACTACCTGCCCCTGGATCGTCCTCGCGACGTCGCCGCGGCACTCGACGCCCTCGCACCCGCCGCCCTCGTGTTCGGCAAGGTCGACGTCTGGCCCGAGCTGACGCTGGCCGCCGCGGCCCGTGGCGTCCGCCTCGGCCTGATATCCGCGACAGTGGCCGAAACCAGCTCGCGCCTCGCCTGGCCGGTGCGGAGCTGGGCGTCCCCCGCCTACACCGCGCTCGACCGAATCGGCGCGATCGCTCCGGAGGACGCCGCTCGGCTGGAGCGCCTCGGCGCACGGTCCGAGGTGACCACCGTCACCGGGGACGCGCGCTACGACAGCGTCGCGCAGCGCGCCGAACGGTTGGACCGCGCCCGCGAGCCGTTCGCCTCCCTCGCCGCCGGAGGGACTGGCTTGTTCACGATCGTCGCCGGGTCCACCTGGCCGGCGGACGAGACGGTGCTGCTGCCGGCGTTCGCGCAGCTGCGGGCGGACAGCGAGTCTCCGCCCGCCCGACTCATCCTGGCACCGCACGAGCCTACACCGGCCCACCTCGCGGGAATCGAGCGTGCCGCGCGGGAGGCTGGGCTGCCGCAGCCCGTGCGCCTGTCGCAGCTCGTGGGCGCGGCCGCTCCGTGGAACGCGTCGCTCGTCGTGGTGGATCAGGTCGGCCTGCTCGCGGACCTCTATGCCCTGGGGCAGGCGGCGTTCGTGGGCGGCGGCTACCACCGCGCCGGATTGCACTCGGTACTCGAGCCCGCCGTCTTCGGGACGCCGATCGCATTCGGTCCGCGCTGGCGGATGAGCCGGGACGCCGCCCTGCTGCTCGAGCGCGGCGGCGCCGTCGGGCTGCCCGCCCCGAGCGGAGCGCGGCGGCTGTTGGCGGAGCAATGGAGGTTGTGGCGGAGCGATATCACGGCCCGCACAGGAGCGGGGACGGCGGCGGCGGCGGTGGTGCGGGAAGGACGCGGGGCCGCGGCCCGCACGGCGGCCCTCGTTATTGCGTTGTTGGAGCCGGCGGCCCCACCACCACCCCTTCGAATGTGACGGAGCGCGGTGAGAAGAGACCCGCGGTGAGCGCCGTGACCAGCAGATCGCTCCAGCGCGCCCGGACCTTGATCCGCAGATCGGCGATGCCCGCGCCGGCGCCCACCTGGCCCGCCAGCACGTCTTCGAGCCGGGGTGCGCCCGCGGTAAACGCCCCCCACGCGATGAACAGGGGGTGCCGGGTTACGCGGAACGGCGTTCCGGTGGTCGGCGTCTGCGCCGGCGAGGCCATCGTGACGGGCACACCCAGGTGGGCCGAATCGAAGCTCAAGGCGCAGCCACTCGCAGCGAGGCCGAACGCGGCGACGGCCACGCAGGAAAAAGACCGGTTCACGAGGCTCCCGGGAGACAGATGGGGCGCGCCGGAGATGGCGCGCCCCACAAACTAGCCCTTCCGACCGTGCTTGTGAACCGGGCGATCACATCCCGAGCGGCACCTTGAGGGCGAGGTGCGCGCCGACGCCGATGATCCCGGCGGTATTGCCGCCACCTAGACTCTCGGAATCGTAGGCCACGTGCGCCCCGAAGAATCCGCCGAAGCCCAGGTTCGCGCCGATCGTCCAGCCGAAGTTCGAGTCCGTCGAGCCGCTCACCCGGTGCCAGCGGTTGGCGAGCGACACGTAAGGCTCGATCGAAATCCCCGGCGTGGGCAGGCTGACGCTGACGCCGCCGCCCGCCACCAGCGTAGTCAGACCCGAGAAACCGGTCGCCGTGGTTCGGGCGCCACCCACCAGCAAATTCACGTTGACGGGCAGCAGCGTGCCGCCAATGACGCGGAATGCGGCGTCGCCCCCCACCGATTTCGCGGTGGGCGCCGTGCCCTCGGGGTTCCACGAGGCAAAACCGGCCGTCAGGCTGAGACTGCCCAACCCGACCGTGCCCCTCGCGCCGAACGCGTTGCCCTTGCCCGCATCGGCGTTGGGCCGGGCGTAGTCACCGCTGATGGTGATCCCCGTGCCACCCTTGGGACTGTTCCACACGGGCATGCCGGCCCACTGGGCCGCCGCAGGGGTGGCGATGGTGACCGCCAACGCCGCTGCGCTCAAGACTCGGTTCATTCCGTTTTCCTCCGCGCACAGTTGGACCATCCGACCCGACACACCGGCCCAACGCTAAGGAGCGAGGGGCCGGTCCGTCAACGGCGTGTCAGTTCAGTGCACCCACACGGCGCCAAGTGACACGCCCTCCACGTCCCCCAGCCCGGCGGACACGCGCACGTCGAAGACCCGGCTCAGTCGGAAATCGGCGCCGAGCCCAAGCGCGAACAGGACGTCCGAGCCGCCGTCCACCGTGATGAACATCGTCGGCTGCACGTACGGGACAATGCTGAGACTCGTCTGCGTGTCCAGCCGGCGGCCGAGCGAGAGGCCCACCGGGATGATGAGTCGCGAGCCGCCGGACACGAAGTTCCCGCCGACGCCCAGCAGCAGTGCTCCGTCCAACGGGAAGTCCACGGAGTGCGTGAGCACGCGCTCGCGCGCTTCGACGCCGGCGAGCAACACCGTGCTCCCCGGCCCGCCGGGATCGAGCAGCCCCCCTTTGAATCCGATGTCGAACGCACCCGAGGCCATCCGGTACACACCCTCGAAGGCGGTCCCGCCCCCGTTGGGAAAACTCAGCAGCAAGCCGATCTCGGAGCGGCTGAACGCCCGGTACGGCGCATTGAAGGTCGTCGTCCCGGTCGCCTGGGCACCGAGCGTGCCGGTCACCCCGACGAACAGAACGAGCGCGACGGACAGCAATGACCTGTGGTTCATGAGCGATCCCCCGGAAGGGAAGGTTCGCATCGGTTACCCGATGTTCCTCGTTCCGTTCCGGGGGGCCCGCGAGCGGCCCCGGCCGAGTGTGACCTCACTCACAGCCGGGACGTGGCCCGTTGCTTAGTGCCAGAGCGTCAGGCCGATCCTGGCACCCACACTGAAGATGTTCGGCAGGCCTTTGCTCGTGTTCTTGAAGTCGTAACGGCCGAACGCTTCGAGCCGGATGGCTCCGTGCTCGTACGGCACGCGAGTCCCGATGCCGCCGTTGACGGTGAGCTGGCTCGTACTCGAGGAGCCGCCGACCTTGGCGAGGTTCACACCGCCGCCGGCGGTGAGAAAGACGCCTTTGTCGTACCCCTTGAGATTGAACAACAGGTTCAGATCCGGGTTGATCTGGTAGGCGCTCTTCGCCCCTGGCACACCATCCTGCTTGCTGTCGAACCGCGCGAAGACCCGCAATTCCGGCTCCAGGAGTCCGCTCGTCACGAACCCCAGGCGCACGTCGACCGGCGTGCCGATGAGGATGTGGCCGTCGCCGCCGCTCGGCTTCGCATAGGTGAAGGAGACGTCCACCCCGGCCTCGTGCTGCGGCCGTCCCATCTCAGGACCCATCATCTGTTGCGCCGCCGCTATTGCGGGGGCGAGTGCCAGTGCCGCGGTGAGCATACCACTCGTCATTCGCATGGAAGGTTCCTCCTGCATGGCTATGGGTTCCAGATTGGACATCCCGTAATACCCACTCTCCGAGAGAACGTCGCGCAGCGGGGATCGGATTCCTTCCCTGGTGGAGGCGGGCGTCAATTCTCCACTTCCGGACAAGAGACAACCCCCGGCGGAGCGGAGTCCGCCGGGGGCCTGGAATACGTGAATCGTCGCGCTTACTTGCCGCCGAACCGGAGACCGGCGCGCAGCGGGAAGAACGTCGTGGAGCTCCCACTCGTGCTGACGCTCACGAACTTGCCTTCGATGAAGAAGCGCGTGCTGCCAGTGCCCACCTTGAACGCGACACCCGCGCCACCGCCGAAGCCGACCTTGGACTCTGAACCGTCGAAGGTCCCCACACCCGGGACCGTAGCTTTGACCTTCACATTGTAATAACCCACACCGCCAAGCACGTAGGGCCGGAGCTGCTCGGCCGACGTGCCGAACGCGTACACGACTTCGGCCAGGCCGCCGATCACCTTGGAATTGCCGTCGATCGCTACGCCCCCCTGATCCTTGTGGCTCGTCTGGGCATACTGGACGTCCGCCCGGATGCCCACGGGAGCGCCAGTCAGCCAGTAGGTGACGTCGCCACCGATGAGCCAGCCCATCTTGTCGGCTTTCCCGTAGTCACCCGTCGGCAGCTGCGCGCCGCCGCCGATCCCGATCCGGAGGCCCTCTTGCGCCGACAGCCCGGCCACGCCGGCGAGACTCAGCACTGCGAGAACACTGAATACCATGCGCTTCATGACACCCCTCCAGGGTTTGATGTCCATCAGGT
>DATDED010000002.1:0-24726 GCA_036523455.1 Gemmatimonadales bacterium | reverse complement strand
TGACGTTGACGTTCTGGTTGCCCAGCTGGACCTGCATGTTGCTCGCCAGCTCGGGCACCACGGCCGAGACATAGCGGGCGTTGTGCGCCAGGGCCGTGTCGTCGTCCATGGTGAGACTCACCCGCGTGTTCATGGCGATGCCGCCGCGGAAGCTCTGCCCGGCGAACAGCGTCAGCAGCGTGGGACCCAGAGCCTGGATGCGGGCCTCGATGGCCTTCCGCGCCCCAGTGCCGAGCGCGATCATGGTGATCACGGCGCCGACGCCGATGATGATGCCCAGCGCCGTGAGCAGCGACCGCAGCTTGTTCGCGCGGATGGCCTGCAGCGCGACACGGATCGTTTCGTCGATCAGCATCGCTATCTCGGCGCGGGGGCCCGCTGGGTGCCGCCGCCACCCTGGCCCTGCTGGGTCTGCTGCCGCATGCCCGGAATGCCGCCGCCCGTCATCGACTGCACGCGCTGCTGGAACTGCCGCTGCGAGTTCACCAGCGATGCCGACGGGAGCACCAGCACGGTGTCCTTCTCGGTCAGCCCGGTCGTGACCTCCGAGTAGTCGAGATCGGTGAGCCCGGTCCGGATCTGCACGGGGGCCGGGGCTCCGTTCCGCAGCACGAAAACGATGTAGCGGCCACCGGCCTCGTTGGTCTGGTTGCGCATTCCGCCCCCACCCCCCGGCCCGCCCGCCCCGCGGGCACCACGGAACTGCGAGAACACCTGCCGCAGCATGGCCTGCTCTGCCGGAGTCAGCTCGCCGCCCGAGAAGCGCTTGCGCATCGCCGCCTGCACCTGCTCCGCCGTGACTCCGGCGGGGAGCGGGATCTGGCGGCCGTCGGGGAGCGTGAGGACCGACTGCGACGCGGCCGGTTTCCCCGCCTGCGGCGGGTTCGGGTCGCCACGCGTCCCGCCGCCGCCCATCGACGCGCCGCCGCTGTCACTGCGGGGAGACGCAGCCGGCGTGGCGGCCTGGGCGAGCTGCTGTTGGACTGCCTGTGGGTCGAGCCCCAGCACCTGTGCGGCGGAGGCGACGTCGCCCTGCGTCCGCAGGGCGGCGTTGGGGACCGCCAGCACGTTCTGGCGCTGTCCCACGTGGATCTCCACCTCCGTGTTCATTCCCGGCTTCAGCACGTGGCTCGGGTTCCCGATGTTCACGAGCACGGGGAACTGCGTCACGTTCTGCGTGACCTGCGCCTGCGGCTCGATCTTGAGCACCGTGCCTTCGAATGGGCGGTTGGGGTACGCGTCCACCGTGATCGTGACCGGAAGGCCCGGCTGGATCTTGCCGATGTCGGTCTCGTCCACCAGGGCCTGCACCTGCACGGTGTCGAGGTTCGCCATGCGGAACAGCACCGTGCCGCCGCCCACGTCGCGGGTCGGGCTCGAGATCACGGTGCCGAGCTCCACGTTCTTCTGGATGACCGTCCCGTTGAGCGGGGCGGTCACGCGCGTCTGGTCCCAGGCGATCTGCGCGTCCTGCAGATTCGACTGGGCGTTGACGAGCCCCGCCTGCGCCTGGGCGAAGGCGACCTTGGCCGTTTCGTATTCGGCCTGGGTGATGGCCTGGGACTTGAGGAGCGTATCCTCCCGGGCCAGCTGGGTCGAGGCGTTCTCGAATTGCGCCCGGGCGACGGCGAGATTGGCCCGCGCCTGGTCGAGCGCGCTCTTGGGGAGGCGCGGGTCCACCAGCGCGAGCAGCTGACCGGGCCGGACATCGTCGCCGGTCTGTGCCCGCATCTCGGTGATGGCGCCGGACGCCTGGGACTTCACGTCCACCGTCAGGAGCGGTTGGATGGCGCCGGCGGCCGAGGCGGTCACGATGATGTCGCGGCGCTCCACGGCGACCTTCTCGTACACGGGCGCAGGCACGGGCTTCTTGCAGGCGGTCCAACCGGCCGCCACGATCGCCATCAGCAGGAGTCGCTTCACTGGGCTCGCTCCATCGTCACGTCCCGCTCGACGAGACCGTCGCGCAGGTGGATCTGGCGGCGCGCGTGCGCCGCGATGTCGTGCTCGTGGGTGACCAGGACGATGGTCTGTCCGGCCGACCAGAGCTCCTCGAAGAGTCGCATGATCTCCTCACCGGTCGTCGAATCGAGGTTTCCGGTCGGCTCGTCGGCGAGGATGATACTGGGGCTGTTCACGAGCGCCCGGGCGATGGCCACGCGCTGGCGCTGGCCGCCGGAGAGCTCGTTGGGCTTGTGCTCCATGCGGTCGCCCAAGCCGACGCGCTCCAGCGCGTGGGCGGCCGCGGCGCGGCGGGTCTTGGCGTCCACGCCGGCATAGATCAGCGGCAGCTCCACGTTGTGGAGCGAGTCCGCCCGCGGCAGCAGGTTGAACGTCTGGAAGACGAAGCCGATCTCCTTGTTGCGGATGCGCGCCAGCTCGTCGTCGGAGAGGTCGCTCACCTTCTGGCCATTGAGCCAGTACTCGCCGGCGCTCGGCGTGTCGAGGCAGCCGATGAGGTTCATCAGGGTCGACTTGCCCGATCCCGAGGGCCCCATGACCGCCACGAACTCGTTGCGGCGGATCTGGATGTCCACGCCGCGCAGCGCACGGACCACCTCACCCCCCATGTCGTAGTCGCGGGTGAGATGGTGGGTGAGGATGATGATGTCCGGGTGCGGCGTTTCGCCGGTGCTGAACTTCATCGTGGCGGTGGCGGTCATAACGAGCGTCCTACGAGGGCCTCGAGCTGCGCCCGCGCGATGAGGTAATTGAAGCGCGCCTGGACCAGGTTGGTCTGCGCTTGTGTGAGGGCGGCCTGCGACGTGAGCAGATCGAGGATCGTGCCGGCGCCGACCCGGTAGCGCTCCTGCTGGACGCGCAGATCCTCGGTGGCCGCCGCGACGTTTACGCTGGCGATCTCGATCTGCGCGTACGCCGTCTCCAGCGCGGCGATCTGCTGGGTCAGTTGCGCGTTCACCATGCGGCGCGTGTCGGCGGCTTGCGCTTCGGCATTGTCGCGCTGGACGCTGGCGGAGACCTGGTTCTGCTCGCGCGTGAACCCGTTGAACAGGGTCCAGGACAACGAGAACTGCCAGTTGTGCGTGGGATTGCCGACCAGCACGTTCGAGAAGAGCGTGTCCCGCCGATTCAGACCGTAGGACAATCGGAGCGACGGGATGTATTGCGAGCGGCTGGCCCACGCGCTGGCCTGCGCGGCCCTGGCCTGGGCGTCCGCCTGGGCGACTTGCGGCGCCGATTCACTGCTCATGATGCGCAGCGCCGCCGTGTCCGGCACCGGAGGGAGCGCGCTGTCGGGGAGGGCGCGCACCGGTTGGTCCACGCCGACCTGCCGACCCAGATTGGCCTGGGCGGTCGCGAGGTTCGCCTGCGCCTGCAGCAGCGCGATGCGGGCGTTGCCGTAGTCCACGGCCGCGCGCAACGAGTCCGAACGGGTCGCCGATCCGGCGTGCAGCTTCTGGACCGACACGTCGAGCTGCAATTGGGCGCGGCGCACCTGCGCGTCGGCCACACCCACGAGCTCTTCCGTGGCGATCGCGTTGTAGAAGGCCTGTTTCGTCTGGAGGATCGTCTGGTAACGCTGGGTGATCATGCCCGCATCGGCGGCGCTCAGGTCCGCCGAGGCCGAGCGCAGCGTCCAGATCCTGCGGAGCCCGGTGAACAGGTCGACCGAGGCCGACAGGCCCGAGCCGTAACTCCAGGTCGGGGGAATCTGCCCGCCGTTCAGGTCCACACGGTTCGTGCTGTTGAGGGATGCCGCCCCGTTCAGGGAGACCTGCGGCAGGAACGACCCATACGCCGACCGGCGCGCGGCACCCGCATTGCGGGTGGCGCCGGCGGCCTGCACCATCGCCGGTTGGACGTCGAGCGCCCGCCGCACAGCCTCGTCCAGGCTCACTTGCAGGGTCACCACCGCCGTGTCGGGCTGTTGAGCCCGCAACGGAGCAGCGGCGCCCACCATCATCAGTATCAAGGAAAGTCTCCGCATCAGTGCGGCCCTTGTGTCGAGGTAGAGGTGTCTCGGCGCCCGCGCTGCTCCTCACGCTGATGCTCGAGGTCGGCCAAGAGTCGCGCGTAGCGGGCTTGCTGGTCGGGCGTGAGCTGCGCGTTGACCTCCGTCCGCACGGCCGCCCGCAGGGAATCGAGCCGGGGCCGCACCGCGCCCCAGATGGTCTGCATCTCCGCGTGATGGCGCGTGAACACGGCGCGCACCGAATCCTGCTGCACCGGCGTGAGGTCGAGCCGGCGCGCGAGATACGCCGCGATCGCGTCGGGGCTCCCGCGCGACGGCCCCCCGCCGCCCGGGCGGTGCCGCCCGAGTGCCCAGCCGCCGGCCCCGCCGGCCACGAACACGGCCGCGAGCAACGCCACCGCCCAGGCGCGGGAGCGCCCCAGCATGTCCAGGGTCCTCACCGCTCGGAATACCCCGCCAGCAGCAGACTCGCGTCCGGCATCTGCACACCGGCGACCACCGCGCCGGGATCGGTCGTGGCCACGGCCGGCTCGGCCTGGCGACCGACCCGTCCGACGAGCATCCCTGTGAGCAACGCCGCCGCGACCGCCGCCGCGATGCCCAGGCGCGCCCAGCGGGCCAGGACGTCCACGACCGGAACGGGCTGCCGCTCGGCGGCTGCCAGCACGCGCGCACGGAACACCGCTCCGCCGGGATCGCGCGGCTGCAACGCCTCCCGCAGCGCGGCGCCCAGCACCGGATCGGGCCGGTGGTTGAACGGCGTCAGTGATTCGCTCATTCCGCTTCCCTCCAATCGGCGAGCAGCGTCCGCAAACGCCGCCGCGCGTGAAACACTTCGGAGCGTACGGTCCCTTCGGGGATCCCCAGCATCTCGGCGATCTCGGCGTGGGAGTATCCCTCCACGTCGAACAGCGTGACCGCCAGACTGCGTCGCGGCGGCAGCTGCGCCAGCGCGCCGCGCAACCGGTCGTTCAACGCCGCCCGCTCCGCCACAACATCGGGTCGCACGCCGCCCGCCACGAATCCTTCCTCCAGCGATTCGGTGCGGCGCACGGTGCGACGCCGCCGACGATCGGTCGCCGAGTTGGCGACGATGCGCATCAGCCACGGCCCGAACGGACGCTGCGGATCGTATTGATCCAGCTTCACGAGCGCAGCGAGAAACGCGTCCTGCGCGGCGTCGTCCGCATCGTCCGGATCCTGCAACACCGCCCGGGCCACGCGTCGCGCCTGATCGGCGTACCGCTCGATCAGATCCCCGAAGGCGGCGCGGTCACCGCCGCGGGCACGCGTGGCCAGCGCCGCCTCCACCGCGTCTCTCAGTGTACGCGCGGCCCCGTCGGGGCGTTGAGGCTCAGTCTGCATCTTCACGTCCGCGCACGCGGCGCTTTCCAAACGCGTACACGCCGAAGACCAGTGCCAGCCCGAGGCCGAGGGTGGCGATCACCGCCGCCATGATGCGCGGAAACACGAGGAGCAGCCCGCTGATCACCAGGAACAGGAGCGCGACACTGCCGGCCAGCGCCCGTCGCAGTCCGCCGGCGACCCGGCGCAGCGCAACCACCGCCACCGCGCCCAGCTCGTAGCGCGAGCGCTTGTGCCGACCGGAGGTCTGGGGAGGGGGCGCCTCGGCGCCCGTTTCCTGATCTTCACCGGGGGTATCGACGAGACGCGCGGGAAACAGGCGGCGGCGGGGCCGCAGCACGATCTCGTAGCTCATGCGCAGGTCCCGTCGGAACTGGGCGGCGAGCGCGTCGGCGGTCGCCGTGTCGTCGGTGACGAGATCGAGCTCGTAGTTGCCGAAGAGACTCGACACGTTCAGGTTGCTCGATCCAACGCGGGCCCACCGCCGGTCGGCGACGAGCGTCTTGGCGTGGATCATGGGCCCCAGCCATTCGAACACGCGCACGCCGGCGCGCAACAGCTCGCGATACCCGGAGCGCGTGAAGCTGCGCAGCACCGGCAGGTCGCTCGCGCCCGGCACGAGCAACCGCACGTCCACCCCGCTCTTGGCCGCCTCGAGCAAGGCGGCGTACAACGGCGCGGGAGGGACGAGGTAGGCGTCGGTGATCCATAACCGCTCCTGGGCGGCGGCGGCGATCAGCTGGGTGACACGATAGATGCGCCCCTCGAACGGCACGCCCGCGACCGCCTGCACGGCCACCTCGCCGCACGGCTCGGGGTCGGCGTTGAGCTCGTCGGTCGGCAGCGGCGGCCCGACGCGCGCCCAAACGCTGGCGAACGTGGCATCGAGCGCGGTGGCGGCGGGGCCGCATACGGTGAGCATCGTGTCGCGCCACGGCTGGCGCCCCCGAGCCGGGTCGCCGGCCCACTCGTCGCCGATGCAGAGACCGCCGAGCATCGCGCGGACACCGTCCGCCACGACGAGCTTGCGGTGGTCGCGCACGAAAACGTCGAACGGGTGTCCCGAGAAGATCGTGTGAAAGGCGCGTACCTCGACCCCGGCGCGGCGGAGCGCGCGCCAGAAGCGGTACCCGGTACCGAACGAGCCCAGGCCGTCGTACAGGACCCGGACCCGCACGCCCGCCTGCGCGCGCTCGGCGAGTGCGTCGGCCACGCGGCGACCGGTATGGTCGTCGCGGATGATATAGTTCTCGAAGTGGATCCAGATCTTGGCGGCGGCGATGAGCGCGACGATGGCGTCGAGGGCTGCGGGGCTGTCGGGGTGATGCTCGAGCGTGTTGCCGGCGATGGCGCGCGCGCTCGCCGTGCGCTCAATGGCGAAGGCGAGCTCGTCCTGGGGCGCGACGAGCACGCGCGCGGCGCGCGGCAGCGAGGTGCTCACCCGGCGGGGGTCGCGCTCGCCCCCAGACCGAGCGTCCGCTCGACCGGCCGCAGGGCCTCGATGCAGAACGTGATGTGCTCGTCCAGGGGCACGCCGAGCTCCTCGGTCCCGATTCGCACGTCTTCGCGGTTCACGCCACGGGCGAACGCCTTGTCTTTGAGCTTCTTCTTCACCGACGACACCTTGAGGTCGGCGAAGCTGCGCGACGGCCGCACGAGCACGCAGGCCACGAGGAAGCCGCACAGCTCGTCCACCGCGAACAACGTCCGCGCCATCGCCGAGGCGCGCGGCACGCCGATGTACGGTGCGTGTCCCAGGATCGCCTGACACTGCTCGTCGGAGAGCCCGCGCTCGCGCAGCAGTCGCACTCCCCAGGAGGGGTGCCCCTCGGTGGGGGAATGTTCCTGGTTGGGGTACATCTCGTAGTCGAAATCGTGCAGCATTCCGACCGCGCCCCACGCCTCCTCGTCCGCGCCGGACTTCCGGGCGTAGGCACGCATCACGGCTTCCACCGCGAGCATGTGCTGGCGCAACGCGGGGTTCTTCGTGTGCTGCTCCATCAGCGCGAGAGCTTCGGCTCGATTCATGGCTCCACGTTCCAGCGTTCCGCCCACAGCTCGGCCATCAGGATGGGCCAGAGCCGGCGGGCGTGGTTCTTGGTACCCGCGCGATGCTCGGCCAGCAGCATCGCCGTCGGCGCCCCGGGAAACAGGCGCGGGCGCGCCAAGTGCCGGCTGGCCACGTCGGCGAGACCGGCGTTCAGCCATCGGGCCACCGGCACCGAGAGCCCGCGCTTGCGCCGCCGGATCACTCGCTCCGGCACGACGCCCTGCGCCGCTTCCTTCAATATCGCCTTGGTGGTGAAGCGGCGCACCTTGAGACGGGCGGCTTCCGGCAGCGCGAGCTCCAGGACCTCCCGGTCGAGATACGGCGCCCGGGCCTCGATGGAGGCCAGCATGGTGCCCCTATCCACTTTGACGAGGAGGTTGTCCGGGAGATATGTCAGGAAGTCGAGCCAGAGCATGCGGCTCAGCGGTTCCTGAGGAAAGCCATCCAGGCGATGCTCCAGCTCCGCCGCCATCGCGGGCGTGGGCCCGAGCGCGCCGAACCACGTCAGGTGCCGCTCCACCATGGGTCGTTCCGCGCCGGCCACGAACTGCTTCAGCAGGAACTCGAAGGTGACCTTGCCGGCGGACACGGGCCACCGCTCGACCGTCCAGCGTACGGCGTGCCGCAGCGGACGCGGCAGGCGGCCGTACGCGAGCGCGAGCTGGTGGCCGAGGTAGGTGGGATACCCACCGAACAGCTCGTCCGCGCCCTCGCCCGAGAGCACCACCTTCACGTCGTTGCGCGCCGCCTCCGCCAGCAGATACGTCGGCAGGATCGCGGGGTCGCCCACCGGCTCGGCGAGACGGCCGGTGACGATCTCGAAGGCCCGGTGCAGGGCGGCGTCGTCGGCCACGACCTCGTGGTGGACGGTGCGAATGTCGCGCGTGACGTCCGCGGCGAAGCCGCTCTCGTCGTACCCGCGGGCGGTGAACCGCGCCGCATAGGTGTGAATCCGTTCTCCCGGCATCACCCGCGACGCCGCCCCGGCGAGGAACGAGGAATCCAGCCCGCCGCTTGTGAACACACCGACCGGTACGTCGGACATCAGCTCGCGCTCCACCGCCGCGAGCAGCGCCTCGCGCAGCGCCGCGGCGTCGCCCAGGCGTGACGGCGCCGACGCCACCGCCGCGGGGGACCAGTACGGCCGCACGGCGATGCTCCCGCCCTCGGCCACGAGCAGGTGGGCCGGGGGGAGTTTGTGGATGCCCTGCAGCAGCGTGAGCGGTGCCGGGACGTAGCCCAGCGCAGCGTACAACGCCGCCGCCTCATGGTCCAGGCGGCGCGGTTGATCGGGGAAGACGAGCAGCGCCTGGATCTCGGAGGCGAAGCGCAGCTCACCGTTCACCTGCGTCCAGAACAGGGGCTTCTCGCCGGCGCGGTCGCGCGCCAGCACCAGCCGCGCCCGGGGGTCGTCCCACACGGCGAGGCCGAACATCCCGTCGAGGCGGGTCACGGCATTGGGGCCGAGCCGCTCGTAGAAGGGGACGATATTCTCGATGTCGCCGCGCGATCGGAACGGGTACCCCCAGCCTTCCGCTTCGCGCCGCAACGCCGGGGAGTTGTAGATCTCGCCGTTGCACACCATCCAGACGGCACCGCCGGGACTCTGGAACGGCTGGTCGCCCGTGGTTAGGTCCATGATGGCCAGCCGCCGTGCCCCGATGCGGGCGCGATCGTGCCCGACGATGCGCTCGCCATCGGGGCCGCGGTGCGCCAGCGACTGGGCCATCGCCGCGAGACAGTCGGGATGCACGATCGGGGCGCCGTCGAGGGAAACGACGCCGAAAATGCCGCACACTAGCTCCCCCCCTCCCCTATCCCCATTGCGGATTGCGGATTGTGGATTGCGGAATCGACCGGGGAAGCCGGTGCGGTGCAGGGACCATACGCGGCGTAGTGACCGTCGGCGAACAGCAGCGGCAGGCCGGCCAGCTCGGCCCGCGTGTCGCGATCGCCGGCGCGCGTCACGAACACCGTAGGATCGGCGCAACGGGCGAGGCGCTCGCGCCAGGCCTCGGCCGGGAGCAGGGGCGACCCGGGGAATGTGCGATAGTGATCCGCGTAGTCCGCGATGTAGTTGCTCGTGAGCTCACGGGCGTGCGCCGTGGCGAGGAGGATGTGTCGGCGCAAGTAGAACGGGAGCGACGGAGGATACGCGGCAATGGCGACGACCGACGCCCGGTCGGGGATGACCGTCGCCAGCGTGTGGGCCGAGCGGTCGTCGCCCACCGCACGCAGCAGGGGGCCCGAAGCGAAGGGGAGCGCGAGCGTCACGAGCGCGTAGCCGGCGGCGGCGAGCGGCACGCTGCCGCGCCGGGCAGCGAGGGCCACGAGCGCCGCGGAGGCGAGCAGCGCAGCGGCGAGCGCGCGGGCGGTGAAGGGGATCGCCGCCTGCTCGGGCGGGGTGACGGGAATCGAGCCTGGCAGCCACAGGGTGACGGTCGCCAGCGCCAGGCCGAGCGGCACGGCGGCGACGACGTAGGCCTTCCAGCCGACGGCGGCTCCCTCGCGGGAGAGTGTGCGCGCCGCCGCCAGGGCGAATGCCGGCATGAGGGGCAGCACGTACTGCGGCAGTTTCGACTGGTTCAGCGAGAAGAACACCAGCGGCCCCAGCACCCAGGCCACGAGCAGCCACGGGTCGCGGGCGTTCTCGTTCACTTTGCGCGCGAGCCAGCTCCAGTGGATCCGTGCGGCGTTGAGTCGTGACACCGCCGGCACGATCCAGGGGAACGCCGCGAGCGGCAGGATCGGGAGGAAATACCAGAACGGCGCGGTCCGGTGGAAGCTCCGCGTGGTCACTCGTTCGAGGGTCTCGCGCACGAAGACGTAGTGGGGGAACTCCGGGATGCGCGCCGTCACGGCGAAGAACCAGGGCAGCGCGACCACGGCGAATGCGAGCAGCCCGCGCCACGGGAACAGGCGCCGCACCGGCGCGCCGGCGAGCAGGGACCAGGGGATCAGGGTGGCGAGGGGGATGAGGATCGCGACGGGTCCCTTGGTGATTCCGCCGGCGCCGATCGCCGCCCAGGCGAGGACCGGGCGCTCCACGGCGAAACAGATGATGGCCGAAGTGGTGAAGAAGGACAGGGTACTGTCGAAGATCGTGGTGCGGGCGTAGGCCGCCGCCATGGGCATGGTGGCCAGGGCCACTCCCGCCAGCCACCCCGCCGCGCTTCCCCAGCGGCGGCGGGCGAACCACACGACGACGGCGATGGTCGCGAAGGTGGCGAGCAGTGCGGGCAGGCGCGCTGCCGTCTCCCGGGGACCGAGCACTTCCATGCCGAGGGCGGCGGCCGCGAAATAGACCACCGGCTTGTCGAGGTAGGGGAGCCCGTCGAGATGGGGGACGACGTAGTCGTTGGTCTCAGCCATCTCGCGGGCGACTTCGGCGTTGCGGCCTTCATCGGGATCGAGGAAGCGGTGCCCGCCCAGGTCCCAGCCGAGCGCCAGTGCGGCCGCGGCGAGGAGCAGCAGCCAGGGGGCGGACGTGCGGTCCAGGCTAATGGATCCCCGGCGCATCGGGCGCCGCGCCGGGCGGCGGCATCTGGCTGACGCTGAGCGGGACCTCCGCGGCGCGCTCGCCGTCGATGCTGATCTCGAACCGGTACATCCCGGGGTGTGTGAAGGGCACGTCGAAGGCGAGGATTGCCGGGGCTTCGATGTCGGTCACGCCGGCGGGGGGCTCGGCGAAGGTGATGCTGCCGCTGCCGCCGAGGATCTCCGTGCCCGATTCGTCGGCGAGGCGAATCTGCACCCGGTGCTCCCCGATCTCGGTGCGTTTTCCTTTCAGTCGCAGGACGAGGTGCAGCCGCGGGTGCATCGCCGGAAACTGCTGCACCCAGATATGCTGGAAGATGCCCAGCACGGAGACCTTCCCGGTCTGATCGACGAGGGCGTAATCCGCGACGACGGCGAAATCCAGGTGCATGTAGGTGCGTGGTCCGTGGTGTGTGGTACTCGACGGTCCAGGGCCGTCACCCGGTTACGCTGGCCGGCGTCGGAGCTGCGGCCAAGGTTGCCACCGGATAATACCACGCACCACGCACCACGCACTACGCGGCCACACTCACTTCTTTGCGACGTTCACCCACGCGCGCGTCTTCTCCCAGGCGAGGGCGAGCACGCCCCCGTCGCCCTGCGGCTCCAGGGTGATGACGAATTGCTCGAGCGGCGCCGCCAGCGGGGCGGTCTGCATGTCCACCCGGACGAAGTCGGAGTCGGCGCTGTAGTCGGTGCCCCAGAGGTTGGCCCGCTTGGGGTCGGCGCACTCGGCCGCGGTGGCGCAGGGTGCTTTGGTCTGCCTGTTGAAGATCAGCTTCCAGCCGGTGAGCGAGGGCAGGGTCCAGAGCGTATACGTCCCGGCGGGAATCGTCTGGCCGGCCACGACGAGATCGGCGGAGCTGGTGAACCGCGTGGCGAAGTTCGCGCCGGTGCGCCACACCTGGTTCCATGGGACGATGGGGCGCGGCGTCTCGCTCTCGGCGCCGAACACCGTGCGGCCGCGCATCGACGGACGCCCGTAGGTGATGGTGATCGCGGCCCCGCCGATGGTGGCGAGCACCGAATCCGGGGGCGAGAGCGCGCCGAGTGGCCGGGTCGCGAAGGCGGCGGCGAACGCGGCGAAATCGAGCTGGGCGAGCCGTGTAGAGACGACCTTCTGGGTCGTGAACCGTCCGTCCACCGCCTGGATCAGCCCGCTGGGATCGACCCGGAACAGCGTGGGCGCGTCGCCCGCGAATGCGACGTTGAGCGAGTCGCGGGCGGGGTGGTGCACCACCAGCATCGTCAGGGAATTCGCGCCGAGGGGCAGTGTGGCCACCGTGTCCCTGCCCGTCGCCTTGGCACGCCGGCCGTACTGCTCGTACATGGCGTAGGAGAAATTGAGGAACGGCAGGGCACCGTTCGGCGTCGCGACCTTGATCTGGTTGTGCGTCGTGTCGCGTGTCACGTCCACGACCGTCGTGTCGCCGAACGTGACGACGAAGTGGACGGCCGGAGTCTGCGGGGTGCTGAGGTTGCGGTTCGTGAGTTCGAAGCGCGCCATCGAGCCGTCGTCCTTCAGCGAACCAGTATAGTGCCGCTGGATCACGGCCGCGGCGCGCACCAGCATGTCGCCCTCGAGCGTCGTGCGGGTGCGGGTATACTGCTCGATTACGATGGTGTCCTTGCCGAGCGTGACGACGAACGCGCCGCGCTCGGTCTGCCCCGCGAGCGGCCCGGCGGCGAGGGACAGGACGGCGAACGGCAGGACTGCGATACGCATGAAGGTTCTCCCTGTGGGGGTCGAAGGCGGCGCGGGCGCTACTTCACCCGGACCGACTTCAATTCATCGTTCCCTTTGATCGCGTTGACAACATCCATTCCCTTGGTGACCTGTCCGAAAACGGTGTGGACGCCGTCCAGGTGCCGTTGCGGAGCATGGCAGATGAAGAACTGGCTCCCGCCGGTGTCCTTGCCGGCGTGGGCCATCGAGAGGGTGCCGGCGACGTGCTTGTGGACATTGCGGTCCGTCTCGCACTTGATCGTGTAGCCGGGCCCGCCGGTGCCGACCGGTCCCTTGCCGGTCTTGGAATAGGGGTCGCCGCCCTGGATCATGAAGTTGGGGATGACGCGATGGAATTTGGTGCCGTCGTAGAACCCGGCATTGGCGAGCTTCTCGAAGTTGGCGACGGTGTTGGGGGCTTCGTCGGCGTACAGCTCGAGCTGGATCGTCCCCTTCGCGGTCTCCATCACGGCGGTCTTGTTGGGCATCAGGTCTCCACGGTGAAGTTTTCGTCGGCTTGCGCGGCGGTCTTGGTCCCCACGATCACGGTCGAGACCGCCGCATTGTCCAACACGAATTTGAGGGCCAGCTGGGCGGGGCTGGCTCCGGTGTGGGAGGCCAGGTCGCGGACGCGCTGGCCCAGCGCTGCGAGCCGGGCCACGTGCTGCTGCGGCATGCGCGCCCGGATGTCGCCCTTGTCCCAGGTACTCTGGGGAGTGTAGCGGCCGGCCAGAAAGCCGTTGGCCAGGGGCTCGCGGACGATCACCCCGATGTTCGCGGCCCGCGCGGCGGGGAAGAACGCGGGTTCCGCTTCCCGGCGCGCGAGGTTGTACACCAGCTGTACCGTGTCGGGCATAGTGGACTGGATGGCGGCCAACCCCTCCTCGGGTGAGTGCACCGAGACGCCGTAGGCCCGGATCTTCCCTTCCTTCTTCAGGTCCTCCAGCACGGCGTAGGTCTCCATCGCGCCGATCTGCGGCAGCGGTGGATTGTGCAGCTGCAGCAGATCGACATGGTCCGTGTGCAGCCGCACGAGCGAGCGGCCGAGGGCGAACCGGATGTAGTCGGCCGTGAAGCTGGCGTCGTGGGTGACCGGGAGCGGGACGTCGGGCGGCAGGCGGTCGTAGGAGATCCCCGCGGCCTGGGCGATCCGGTCGCGCAGCAGCGGATGGACGTCGCGGTTGTAGAAGTTGCCGCCGACCTTGGTGGCGATGAGCACGCGGTCGCGTACGCCGGCGAGCGCCGCGCCCAGGATCTCCTCGCTGTGGCCGTGGCCGTACACGTCGGCCGTGTCGAAGAAATTGCATCCCAGCTCCACGGCGCGCCGCACGGCGCGCAGCGACTCCGCGTCGTCGGTGGGGCCGTAGGAGTTGCCGTAAGCGTTGCCGCCGATGGCCCACGCGCCGAACCCGACCTCGCTCACGGCGAGGTCGGTGCGCCCAAGCAGCCGCCGTTTCACTTCAGGAGCGCTCCCAGGGCGTCCGGGGTCGCGACGGGAAGCGAGCAGGTCGTCCCCACACACACGGTCGCGGCCGGCCGGTCGGCGATGCGGCGCACCACCACCTTGCGGGGCCGGTACGTCTGCAGCGCGAGCAGGTGCATGGCGCAGGCCGGGCCGTCGCCGGCCGGTCCCGAGACCTCGATGCGGGTGATCGGACGGACGGCCCAGTCCAGGGCGCGTAGCAACGTAGCGCCGTGCAGGCCGAGATCCGCCGCCGCGCCGGCGAACGCCCCCAGCTGGCGGTCGAGCCGGGTGCGCCACTCGGGCGCATCGCTCGCCGCCCAGAGGCGGGCCAGCACCAGCGCGGCCACGCCGTTCGGCGAGGGCGTGGGTGCGTCCTGGATCGGCTTGGCACGCGCCGCGAGATACGCCTTGCCGTCGCCGCCCTGTGCGAGATCGAAGTATCCCCCGGCGGCATCGCCCCAGTGCGCCGCCCAGTGGGCGGTGGCGCAGTAGGTCATGACGGCGACCGCGCGCTCGCGCCAATCGTCGCGCCCCGTCGCTTCCCAGGCGTCGAGGAACGCGGCGGCGCATTGCACGTTGTCGTCGAGCATTCCCCGCGGGACCACGGCCGAGCGTCCCAGTACGTGACGCATGCCGCGCTCGGCGTCCCAGGCCTCGGTCCAGATGCGCTCCAGCACCTTGAGTGCGAGGGCGTTGCACTCGGGCCGGTCGAGCACGGCACCGGCGTGCAGGAACGCCGAGGCCATCATCGCATTCCAGTTGACGTAGGCAGTCGCATCCACGTACGGGGCCCGGCGCCGGTCGCGTGCGGCCTTGAGCTTGCGGACGGCGGCTGCGAGCAGCGATCGCTCGGCGTCGGTGGCGGGCTCGCTCCGGCGCCACAACACGTTCTTCGCCTGGTTGTGGTGCATCTCGCCGTCCGGCTCGATATCGAACACGCGGCACGCGACGTCGAGCTCCGCCTCGGTCAGCGCCGCCCGGGCCTCGTCCACCGTCCAGGTCCAGTAGTCGCCGTCGTCCCCGGGTCCCACGTCGGCGTCCTGGGAGGTGTAGAAGGCGCCCCGTTCGCGGTCGGTCATGACCTCGAGGACCCAGTCCACGATGCCCGACGCCGCGTCGCGCCAGCGCGCATCGCCGAACGCCGCGAATCCCGCCAGGTACGCTTGGAGCAACTCCGAGTTGTCATAGCTCATCTTCTCGAAGTGCGGCACGATCCAGCGCTCGTCCACCGAGTAGCGATGGAACCCGCCCCCCAGGTGGTCGCGGATGCCGCCCCGCGCCATGCCGAGCAGGGTCTTTTCGGCGACTTCGCGCGGCCAGTCTTCCCGCGTGTCGTGCCAGCGCCCGATGAGGAGCTCGACCGCCGCGGGGTGGGGAAACTTGGGGGCGCTGCCGAAGCCCCCGTAGCGCACGTCGAACAGCCGGGCCATCCGCGACACCGCTTCATCGATCAGCCCCGGGGCGACGTCCCCGGCCTTCGCCTCGTCGAGCGATTCGGTGACGTGACGCCGGATCGCCTCCGCGTTGCCCGCGACCTTCGCTCGGTCTTCGCGGTACAGGCGGGCGATGTGCTGGAGCATCGTGGCGAAGCCCGGCCGCCCGTGGGGGTTGTTCTCGGGAGGGAAGTACGTGCCGCCGAAGAACACTTCGCCGGCCGGGGTCAGGAACGCGGTGAGCGGCCAGCCCCCCTGTCCGGTGAGCGCCTGCACGGCGCGCTGGTAGCGCGCGTCCACGTCGGGGCGCTCGTCGCGATCGACCTTGATACAGATGAAATCGCGGTTCAGGATCTCGGCCACCGCGGGGTCTTCGTAGGACTCGCTGTCCATCACGTGGCACCAGTGACACCACACGGCGCCGATGTCCAGCAGGACGGGCTTGTCGTCTTCGACGGCCCGCGCGAACGCCGCATCACCCCAGGGGAACCAGTGAACCGGCTGATGTGCCGCGGACTTCAGGTAGGCGGAGGGCTCGGCGGCGAGCAGGTTGGACATGTACGGCGGAATCTACTCACGGCTCATCCCTCGAGGTACCGCACCGCGGTCCGGCTCATCAGCTCGGCGCCGATGGTCAGGGCGGATTCCTCGATGTCGAAGTGCGGGCTGTGATGGGAGGCGGAGGTGCCATCGGCCCGTCCCGACCCCACGAAGGCGAAGCAGCCGGGGACCCGCTCGAGGAACCGGCTCATGTCCTCGCCGCCCATCGTGCGGACGCCGTGTTTCACATGCTCCATCCCGACGATCTCCGCGGCCACGCCGCTCATCAGGTCCGTGATCCCGGGGTCGTTCACGAGCGGACCGGTGAGGCGGCGGAAGCGGACTTCGGCCGTGGCGCCGAACGCCGTCGCCAGCCCGCGCGCGGTGTCTTCGACGAGCCGCGGGGCGTCCTCGTAGAAGCGCCCGCCGAAGGTACGCACCGTCCCGAGCAGCTTCGCCTCGGCGGGAATGACGTTGAAGGCATGACCGGCGGACAACTGGGTGACCGACACCACGCCCGCCTCGAAGGGGTCGCGGCGACGCGACACGAGACTCTGCAGCGCGGTGATGACATGGGCGGCGACCAGCACCGGGTCGATCGCGAGATGCGGCATCGCGGCGTGCCCGCCCGTGCCAGTGATCGTGATGTCGAACTCGTCCACGGAAGCCATGACGGGGCCCGGCATCAGACCGATCGTCCCCACCGGCAGCTCGTTCCAGAGGTGCAGGCCGAGGGCGGCGCCCACTTCGGGGGCCGCGAGCACGCCATCGTCGATCATGGCCGTTGCTCCTCCCGAGAGCTCTTCGGCCGGCTGGAACGCGAGCTTCGCCGTCCCGGGGAGCGTCACCGCGGCCAGACGGCGTGCCGTCTCGAGTCCGATCGCCACGTGCCCATCGTGCCCGCACGCATGCATCCGGCCCGCGTGGCGCGAGCGGTAGGGGACGTCGTTCGCCTCCGTCACGGGGAGCGCGTCCATGTCGGCGCGCAGCAGCACGCACCGCCCGCCCGTCCCCCTGACGCCGAGTACCCCGGTGCGCCCTACGCCGGTGTGCACGTCGTAGCCGAGAGCACGCAGCCGCTCGGCTACGAGGGTGGATGTGCGCGTTTCCTGGAACCCGAGCTCGGGATGCTGGTGCAGGTCGCGGCGATCCCGGACCAGGGAAGTCTCGTCTACCGGGGGAAGGTTCATGGGCTCACACTCGCGAGCTCGGACACAGATCGTTGACCCTGCAGCTTTCGCACTTCGGCCTGCGCGCGATGCACGTCTTGCGGCCGTGGAGAATCAGCAGGTGCGAGAAGATCGTCCAGTCCTTCCGCGGGACGAGCGCCACCAGGTCGCGCTCGATCTTTTCGGGAGTGGATTCCCGGGTGAGCTTGAGCAATCCGCTGATGCGCTGCACGTGGGTATCGACGACGATTCCTTCGTTCTTGCCGAAGGCGTTTCCCAGGACGACGTTGGCGGTCTTGCGGCCGACGCCGGGCAGGGCCACCAGCGCGTCCATCGTGTCCGGGACCCGGCCGCCGTGACGCTCCACCAGGGCCTGTGCCATGCCGAGGATCGATTTGGTCTTGTTGCGGAAGAAGCCCGTGCTCTGGATCTCCCGCTGGAATAGCTCGGGATCCGCCGCGGCATAGTCGGCGGCCGTGTGGTATTTCGCGAACAGGGCCGGCGTGACCATGTTGACCCGCACGTCGGTGCACTGGGCCGAGAGAATCGTGGCGACGAGGAGCTGCAGCGGGCTTGCGTGATCGAGCGCGCACTTCGCCTCGGGAAATTCCCGTCGCAGGCGGGCGACGATCTTGCGGGTGCGCGCCCGGCGTTCGGCCGGGCTCTCGGCCGCCCGGGCAGCACCTTTCCTCTTTATGGGGCGCCGCGGGCGTTTCATGCGCGGCGTCGCTGCCGGGCGAACGCCAGCATCCCCGCCGCGTCGCGCGCGTTGAGCACGTCCGGCGCGGTGAGCCCGCCTTTGCGGGCTACGCCGATCCCGATGGGGACGTTCGCCATCCCGGCCGTCGAATGGGCGTCGGCACCGATCGAGACCGTCACCCCCAGCTCCCGGGCGCGGCCCAACGCGCGCCAGTCGAGATCGAGCCGGTGCGGGTCGGCGTTGACCTCCACGGCGACCCCCCGCTCTGCGGCAGCAGCGAGCACGCGGTCCAGGTCGAGCGGGTAGGGGTCGCGCGCGAGCAGCAAGCGTCCGGTCGGGTGACCGAGGATCGTGAGGCGCGGATCCTCCATGGCGCGGAGCAGGCGCTCGGTCATCTCGTCGGCCGTCATGCCGAAGCGCGTGTGGATCGAGCCGATCACGAAATCGAAGCGGTCCAGGACGTCGGGGCCGTAGTCGAGGCTGCCGTCGGCCAGGATGTCCGCCTCGACGCCCTTGAGGACGCGGCAGCCGTCGCCGCGACGGTTTACCGCGTCGATCTCCTCGTGCTGGCGGGGAACATCGCCGGCCTTGAGACCGCCCGCGTAGGCAGCCGAGCCCGAGTGGTCGGTGATCCCGATCCACTCGTAGCCCGCCTCGCGTGCCGCGGTGGACCACTGCGCGATGGTCGTGGAGCCGTCGGAATAGTTGGAGTGGCAATGGAGGAAGCCCTTGAGATCCCGCTCCTCCACGAGTGGCGGCAGCCGCCCCTCCGACGCGGCGGCGAGCTCGCCCAGCCCCTCGCGCAGCTCCGGCGTGATCCAGGGGAGCCCCGCCGCGCGATAGACGCTCGCTTCGTCGGCGAAGGCGTGGTGTGGGTCGAAGCCGAGCGACTCGAGCTGGCGCAGGTGTGCGGCCGAGCCGGTGGCGCGCACCCAGGCTGTGCCGAAGTCCGCCGCCGTGGCGAGGAAGACGTCGGCCACGAGCCCCGAGTCGAAGCGCAGGGTGACCGCCCCCTCCGCGCCGACGAACTCCGTCACGCGGGGCGTCTCCCCGAGGCGCCGCACCAGCGCCGTCGCGGCGCCCGGGGCGTGCTGCACCACGAGGTCCACGTCGCGGATGATCTCGCAGCGACGCCGCAGGCTGCCGGCGATTTCCACGCGCTCGACGCCGGGCTCGCCCGCGAGCGCCCGCTTGAGCGTCTCGGCTTCCGCGCGGGCGTGGTGGAACAGGCGGAACTCGTCGGTCCGCCGCAGCGCGGCGATGCCGCGGCGGACCTTCTCCGCCGTCTTGGTGCCGAACAGCGGCAGGGCGGCGAGCCGCCCGTCGGCCGCCGCCGCTTCGAGCTCGGGGAGGGAATCGATCTGCAGGGACTCGTGGATGCGCCGGACCTTGGACACGCCGAGCCCCGGGACGCGCAGCATTTCGACGAGTCCGGGCGGAACCTGCTCGCGCAGCTCGTCGAGGAAGCTCGACCGGCCGGTGGAGGCGAGCTCGCGGGCGACCTGGAGCGTGCCCTTGCCGATCCCCTCGACGTTGGCGAGCTCGCCCGTGCGGACGGCCTCGTCCAGGTCGCCGGGATACTCCGCCAGCGTCCGGCCCGCGTTCTCGAACGCGCGGATCTTGAACGGATTGTCGCCCTTGATCGCCAGCGACGCGGCGATCTGCTCGAACACCTGGCGCACGGCCTGCCGGTCCATGGCGGGCAACGTACTTCAACTACGGGGGAACGGGGAAGAGGGAAGGGGGAAGGGTAGTGGGACGAGGGACGGGGGACGGGGGACGGGTCAGGTGTGCGGCACGAAGGCATCGAGCGCCGAGACGAATTGCTCCGTCGCTTCGACGTGCGGGCAATGTCCCACCGGGAGCTCGACCATCTCCGCATGCAGCAGGCCAGCCAGCTCGCGGGATGCTTCGATCGGAATCGGGTCGTAGGTCCCGTGAAGGACCTGGGACGGGGGACGGGGGACGAGGGACGAGTACTGCCGAAGGCGTGGGCGGAGATCGAACTCACCGAGGCTCGACCACACGGCTTCCTGCGTCCGCGCGGTCACGCGGAACGGGGTGAGATTCCGAGCCTCGGCAGGATCGCGGAAATAGCCCGCGACCGAGAGCGCGAATGCCTGCCGCTGATAGGCAGCCGGATCGCGCTGCCGCAGGTCGCTCGACCGCAGCGTCTCGCGCGCCCGCACGATCTCCGGCGCGCTCATCCGCTCGGCGAAGCGCCGCTCGAACTCGGCGCGATATCGGGCGGTGATCGACGCCGGCGACACGAGCGCGAGCCGCTCCACGCGGTCGGGGTGCTCGAGGAGATAGAGGACCGCCAGCAGTCCGCCCCAGGAGTAGCCGCACAGCGTCAGGCGCTCGAGCCCCAGCAGCTCACGCACCGCATCCAGGTCGGCGACGTGCGCCTGCCAACCGACGGGGACATCACGGGCGACCGGCGAGCGCCCGCCGCCGCGCTGATCGTAGTAGAACAACTCCCGAAGTACGGCGAGGCGGTCGAATTGCGGCAGCAGATAATCGTGCTGGGCGCCCGGGCCGCCGTGCAGCACCACGACGAGCGGCCCGGTCCCGATGCGCCGGGTGAAGAGGTCCAGCCCGTTGACGCGCGCTACGGACTCCAGCGGACTGCCGGGAGGTCCCACTAGCGCACGTCGCGCCGCGCCGTCAGACCGAGGCGGTCGCGGTGACCAGGCGCCACCGCTTCATCCGCGGCAGCACTTCCAGCATCAGCGTGCGCGCCTTGACCTCCGGCATGATGCCCTGCCGGACCATGACGTCGACGCACTTGTCGGTCATCTCCTGCAGGGTGATGTCGGGCTCCGTGAACGCGCCGTTCGCGTAGCAGTGGCGGCAGTAGTCGTTCACGCGATACCCGACGATGTCGGTGCCGAAATCCTCCGGCTTGTTGAGCGGCATACTGCAGCTCTGACAGAACGGTCCCAGTAGTTTGCTCGTCGTCATGGTCGCCTCCTTCGGTCCATGACGCAAAACCTCGCCCGGGGCGATGAGACGACGCTGAAAGGGCCATGAAGGGCTGCTAGAGCAGGACGGCCAGCGCTTCGGCGACCGCCCTGACGTCGGCGTGCTCGCGCTCCCCGAAGCCGTTCAGCACGTCCGAGTCGATGTCGATCTGGCCCAGAATGTGGTCGCCGCGGCGGATCAGCACGACCAGCTCGGACCGGGTGTAGAGGTTGCACGCGAGGTAGTTGCCGACCGCCCGGACGTCGGGAACGCTCTGGTCCTGTTTCCGCGCCACGGCGGTGCCGCACACCCCTGCGCCGACGGGGATCCGCACATGATCGGTCTCGCGTCCCGCGTGGGCCTCGAGCACCAGCTCGTCGCCGTGCAGCATGTAGGCGTACACGGAGGTATACGGCCCGCCCCAGGCATGGATCTTCTCGCACGCCAGCTGCAGCAGCCCCTGTCGCGGGACGTCGTGCAGATGCGCGGCGCGCAGCGCGCGCACCACGGCCGAGGGGTCGTGGTGCAGGCCGGCGGTCACGAGCGCTTGCCCAGGATCGCGGTCAGGCGCACGGTCGCCGTATCCCGCTTCACGACGATGACGACGGTGTCGCCGGCCTGGTGGCTGCGCAGCGCGTCGGTCATGTCGTACAGGTTGGCGACGGTCTTCTCCCCGATCGCGGTGATGACGTCCCCGGCCTTGAGTCCCGCCTGCTCCGCCGGGCTCCCGGCACGGGCGCCCGTGATGCGTACGCCACCGGGTGACTCGCTCATGTCCGGGATGGTGCCGAGGTAGGCCCCGTAGCCGGCGCCGCCGATGGCGGTCTGGGGCGGCGGCGCGTCCACGAAGGTCAGGCTCCCGGGACGGTTGGCCAACGCCGTCACCGTGGCGGCGACGAAATCGGCCACCTCCTCCAACCCCACGATGTTGATCTTGTCCCAATCGTCGGTGGTCCGGTGATAGTCCCCGTGCAGGTCGGTGAAGAAATGGAGCACCGGCCGTTTCGCCCCGTAGAACGACGCGTGGTCGCTCGGCCCCCAGCCGTCGCCGGAGGCGCGCAGATCGAACCGCGGACCGCTCCCGCCAGCGCGATTGAGGGAGTCGAGCAGGGCGGGGAACTCCTTGGTGGTCGCCGCGCCGGAGACGATGAGCTTCGCGTTCCGCAGCCGTCCCACCATATCCATGTTGAGCATCGTGTAGATCGAATCCATGGAGACGGTGGGATGCGCGACGTAGTGCCCCGAGCCGAGGTCACCCAGCTCTTCGCCCGAGAACGCGATGAACAGCACGGTGCGGTCGGGCCCGCCGCGGCGGCCCGCGAGCCGGCGCGCGACCTCGAGCAGGGCGGTGGTGCCCGAGGCGTTGTCGTCCGCGCCGTTGTGCACCTTGCCGGTCGAGTCCGGATCGTCCAGCGCGCCGAACCCGCCGAGGCCCAGATGATCGTAGTGCGCGCCCACGACCACGACCTCGCCGCGCCGTGTCGGGGAGCGGCCGCGCAGCACTCCGATGACATTGCGGATCGTCTTGCCCCCGGCATCGCTGTGCACGACGGCCGGAGCGGTGGGCGAGATGGTGAACGTCTGGAAGTAGGTCCCGGAGTCGCCGCCGGGGGCTAGCCCGATGGTCTTGAACGCCCGTGCGAGGTAGGCGCCGGCTTCCTCCAGGCCGCGGGTTCCCACGCCGCGCCCTTGGCGGGCGTCGTCGGCGAGGTAGTGGAGGTCGTTCAGCGCCCGGTGGGCGGCCGGGGTGAGCGTGTCGTGCGCCTGGGTCTGCAGCACGAGGCGGGTGGCGAGCAGCAGGCTGGTGATGTGCATGCCAGAATATCTATCTTTGCCCCTCCGTTCACGGAAGTCGTTCAGTGTCGGTTCGCCTGCTGGCGCTCATTCCCGTGGCCGTCGCGATCAACCTCGCCCTGTCCGCCGCCGTGGACGCGGTGGGGCTGCCGTTGTTTCTGGACACCACCGGGACCATCCTCGCCACCGCCCTCGCCGGACCGGTCGTGGGCATCGCCACCGGCGCTCTCACGTCGGCGGTGAACAGCCTGCGGAACCCCACGTTCTGGCCGTTCGTGGTGGTGCAGGTCTTGGTCGCGCTGTACGCCTGGGGTGCGGCGCGGGCCGGATGGTTCCGGTCGCTCGCGGTCGCGGTACCGGCGGGTCTCGTCCTCGGCGTGCTCGCCGCGGTTACGTCCACGCCGATCTCCTATCTCATCTTCAAGTGCGCCACGACGGGTGGCGTCGCACTCACCACCAAACTCGGCCAGTTGCTCGGGCTGTCGGATCTCGGCGCCTGCTTCTTCGGGAGCTTCCTCTCGGATTTCGCCGACAAGGCCGTGACCTTCGCCCTCGTGACGACGGTGCTGCACGCGCTGCCGCGGCGCACCGCCGCCCGCTTCCCGCTCGCCCTGCGCGCCATCGGCCGCTCGGCCGCCTAGGTGCGGGCGCTCCATCCATTCACGCTGATCGGCATCGCGCTGGCCCTGCCGGCGCTCGCCTGGCTGCTTCCGACCACCTGGGGCGGTCTCGCTCCCATGTTCCTGGCCCTGGCGCTGTGTGCGGGCGCCGGCGGTGGAACGCGCTTCGGAGTGCTGCGCGCCGCGCTGCTGACCGCCGTCCCATTCTGGTTCTTCCTCTTTCTGTTGCACGGCGTCGCGGGCATGCTGGCGACCGCGCCGCGCCTCACGGCGATGATCGCGGCCTTTCTGTGGCTGGTGGCCGTCCTGCCTCCCGCCCGGCTGGTCGAGGCGATGGTCGCCGCCGGGTGGCGCGCGAGTGTCGCGTTCCTTTTCTCGGCGACGCTCTCGGCCGTTCCCGCGCTGCGCGAGCGGGCGCACCGCATCGTGGATGCGCAGCGCTGCCGCGGGCTGCCCACGCGCGGGGGCCCGCTGACACGCATCGCGGCGTTGCGCGCCCTGGCCCTCCCGCTCGTGCTCTCGGCGCTGCACGAAGTCGATGAGCGCGCCCTCGCGCTCGAGACGCGCGGCTTCTCGGGGTCGGTACGCCGCACGCCGCTCGCTCCGCCCCCTGATCCGGCGATGGGGCGGGTGTTTCGCTGGGGACTGCTGCTCGGATGCCTGGGATTGCTCGTCTGGCGGGTCGCGTGAGCGCGCTCACGCTCGCCGGCGTGACGTACCGCTATCCCGCGACCCCCACCCCGGCGCTGGCGGACGTCACGCTCACGGTGGAGCGCGGGGAAGTCGTGGGCGTGATCGGCAATACCGGCGCCGGTGCGTCCACCTTGTTGCTCGTCGCGGCGGATCTCGTACCGCGCGTGCTGGGCGGCACACTCACGGGCACCGTGACGCGCGCCGGCCGCTGCGCGCTGCTCCTGCCGACGCCGTGGACGCAGGTGTCGGGCATGGCCTTTTCCGTCCAGGACGAGGTCGCCTTCGGGCCGGCGAACCTCGGCTGGCCGCGCGAGCGCATCGGCTCAGCGGTGCACCGTGCACTCGAGCGAGTGGACGCGGTCCACCTCGAGTCCCGCGATCCCGCGACGCTCTCCGGAGGCGAGCTGCAGCGGGTCATCCTCGCCGGCATCCTCGCGATGCAACCCGAGGTGCTGCTGCTCGACGAGCCCACGGCCGAGCTCGATCCCGGTGGTGCCCTCCTGGTGTGGCGGCTGGTCCGGGAGCTCGCGGCGGAAGGTACGGCGGTGGTGGTCGCCACGAGCGACCTGGACGCGCTCCCCGACGCCGCCGACCGGGTCGTGTGGCTGGCGGGCGGCCGCCTGCGCGCCGTGGGAGAGTCCCGTGTGGTCCTGGCTGACGAGGCACTCTGGTCGGATGCGGAGGGTGGTCCGGGGAGCACGGCCGTCGCCGGTGTGTGGCGGCGGGCTCGGCTCCC
>DATDED010000001.1:0-7126 GCA_036523455.1 Gemmatimonadales bacterium | reverse complement strand
CGTATGTTTCGACACCGCGCGACCGATGAACGGCAGGACGCGTTGGAAATAGAACAGGTAGGCGGCCCGCAGGGGGGTGAAACGCGGCGTCGTGAATTCGAGCACGACGAAGCGTGCACCCGGCTTGAGTACGCGGGCCGCTTCCGCCAGCCCAGCGTCCAGGTCGGCGAGGTTGCGCACGCCGAAGGCCACCATCGCCCCGTCGAACGACGCCGCGGGAAACGGCAGGGCCAGCGCATCGGCGCCGACCGGTGCGGCGCGCGACGACTTGCCGCGGCCGCGGGCGAGCATCGGCACGACGAAGTCGGCGCCGATCACGCGGCCACGGAAACCGGGGCGCCCGGCCAGCACCGCCGCCAGATCCATCGTGCCGGCGCAGAGATCCAGGTAAGTTCCGTCCGGGCGGGCTTCCCATCCCAGGCGCGCGACCGCGATCCGTCGCCAGCGGCGGTCCACGTTGAGGCTGAGGAGATGGTTGAGGAGATCGTAGCGCGGCGCGATGGCCGTGAACATGGCGCGCACGTAGGACCGTTTGGTCTGGCCGGCGACGGGGGGAGCGGGGGGCGAATGCACATCGGACGGAAGGGGCGCCGCCATAGGCGCGAAAGATAGGCCGGGCAACCTCACCGGCGCCAGCGACCAGCAGGTGGTGGAGTGGGCGAAGGACGGGCACGACGCGGCGTTTCGCGAGCTGGTGCGTCGCTACGAGCGTCCCGTGTTCTCGCTCGTCTACCGCATGGTCCGGGACCGCGCGCTCGCGGAGGATCTGGCGCAGGAAACGTTCATCAAGGTGCTGAACGGGATCCGCTCGTATCGGCCGGAGTTCAAATTCTCGTCCTGGATTTTCAAGATCGCCAACAACGCAGCGATCGATCATCTGCGCCGTCGTGAGCTCGACACGCTGTCGCTGGACGGCTCACCCCACGCACAGACGGCGGAGGAGATGCACGCCACGGCGCTGCAGATCGGCGGCCGGCAGGAGTCCCCGCTCGACGAGGTGGCGTCGCGTGAGCTGGGGAGTCAGATCGAGCGGGCCATCGCGCGGCTGCGTCCCGAGTATCGGGCCTGCATCCTGCTGCGCCACGTTGAAGGCCACAGCTACGAGGAGATCGCCCAGATCCTCGATCTGCCCCTCGGCACTGTGAAGACGTACATCCACCGGGGTCGCAACGAGTTACGCGTGTACCTCGAAGGAGTGCACGAATGAAACCGCTCGTCGCCGAGCGCCGTAGGGCCCGCCATGTCTGAGCATTCCCACAATCCGCACCTCAGCACGGACGAAATCGAGCTGTGGGCCCAGGGGCTCCTGCCGGCCGCGCGGGCCCTTCACCTCGCCGAGTGCGGCGAGTGCCTCACAACCGCGGAGCACGAGCGCAAGCTGCTGCGCGATCTGGCTCAGCTGCCGCGGTTCGGTCCCGAGTACGGCTTCGTCGAACGGGTGATGGCCAAGGTGCGGGTCCCGACTCCGTCGGGCGACTTCAGGCCCTGACCCGCGCGACACACTGAGCGGGCGGCGGGGGGCGGTCGATTCGACCCTCTGCCGCCCGTTCTGCGTCCGGCGACCTCACTTCGCGTGTCCGTCCGGCGTCACCGACCCCCACTTCCGGGCGCGGCCAGGACCTCCCGGACTTTCTTCGCCAGATCCTCCGGCGTGTAGGGCTTCGGCAGATAGGCCACCACCGCCTCCTGCACCTCCTCCTGCACTCCGGCAGCGTCCGGATATCCGGATGTGTACAACACCCGCGTCGCGGGGCGCTCGCGTTTCAGCGTCAACGCCAGCTCCCGGCCACCCATCTCGGGCATCACGACGTCGGTCAGCAGGAGGTGGATCGGGTCCTGCGATTGGCGGGCGACCTTCAGCGCTTCCGCGCCATTGCCGGCCTCGAGGACGCGGTAGCCGAAGCGCCGCAGGGCACGACACGCCAGGCTGCGCACGCCCGGCTCGTCCTCCACGAGGAGCACCGTTTCGCCTCCAGCTCGCGGCGGCTCGGCTGGCGCCGGCTCCGGCGCCACGGGCGCGCCCTCCATCACGCGGGGCAGGTACACGGTGAACACGCTGCCCCGCGTGGGCTCGCTCGAGACGTCGATGTACCCGCCGCTCTGCTTCACGATGCCGTACACGGTCGCGAGGCCCAGGCCGCTCCCTTTGCCGACCGCCTTGGTGGTGAAGAACGGCTCGAACACCCGGCCACGGGTCTCCGCGTCCATTCCCATACCGGTGTCGGTCACCTGCAGCAGGGTGTGCGGCCCGGGCCGCGAGCCCGGACGGGCGACGACGAAACTCGGGCCCAGCTCTACGGCACCGGTCGCGATCGTGAGCGTGCCGCCCGCCGGCATGGCATCCCGGGCGTTCACGGAGAGGTTCACGATGACCTGCTGCAGCTGGCCCTGGTCGGCCCGCACGAGCATGGGCCGTGGGTCGAGTGTGGCGACGAGGGTGATGTGCTCGCCGATGAGACGGCGCAACAGGGAGCGCATCCCCTGCACCACGTCGTTGACGTCGAGAATCTCCGGCTGGAGCATCTGCTTCCGGCTGAACGCCAGCAGCTGCTGGGTGAGCGACGCCGCCCGCCGGGCGGCCTGCTCGATCTCCTGGACGTCGCCGCGCGCCACCGCCGGCAACGTCGCGTCCTTGAGCAAGAGCCGCGTGTAGCCGAGGACCGCCGTCAGCACGTTGTTGAAGTCGTGCGCGATACCGCCCGCCAGCTGACCCACCGCCTCCATCTTCTGGGCCTGCCGCAGCTGGCCCTCGAGCTCCTTGCGCTGCGTGATCTCGGTGGCGACGCCCAGCACCTGAGGCTCGCCCTCCGCGGACCGTAACGGAACCTTGATGACCTGAAACCAGCGCCGCCGCCCGGTGCGCGCGTCGGTGTTGGGCTCCTCGAGGATGAACTTCGGCCGCCCGGTCGTCATCGCTTCGCGATCGTCGCGCAGGAACTGCTCGACTTCAGCGCGGTTGGGATTGAAATCCGCGTCCCGCCGCCCGACCAGGTCCTCGGCCGTCGTTCCGTACAGCTCAGCCAGCGCCCGGTTGACGAGGGTAAACCGCCCGTCCCAATCCTTCACGAAGATCAGGTTGGGATTCAGGTCGATCACCTGCCGCAGAAACTCCTGCTGGCGCCGCCGTTCCTCCTCCACGCGCTTGCGGTCGATGGTCATCGCCACCTGAGTGGACACGAACTGCAGGATGTGCTTTTCGTGCTCCCCGTAGCGGACGCCGGAGGAGTAGCTCTGGACCGCGAGCACCCCGAGCGTCCGGTCCCCCACCTTCAGGGGAACCCCGAGCCAGTCGAGGGAGGGGGTGCCGATCGTCTCCACCTCGCCCGCGCGCTCGAGCTCCTGCGCGCGCTCGGGCGTGGCCAGCAACGGCCGCCCCGTGCGCAGCACGTATTCGGTAAACCCCTTCCCCAGCGGCTTGGGCTCGCTGAACGTGTCGTGCTCGTCCACGAAGTACGGGAAACTGACGGTGTCGGCGACGGGATCGTACAGCGCGATGTAGAAGTTCTTCGCCGGCATCAGCTCGCCCACGATGTCGTGGATCGCGCGAAACAGCTCCCGCGGGTGCTCCGAGGAGTTGGCGGCTTCGGAGATGAGAAACGTCGCGCTGCGGATCCGCTCGGAGCGACGCTGCTCGGTGATGTCGCGGTTCACCGCGACCCGGCCGATCGTCCGCCCGTGGCTGTCGCGCAAGGCGATGGTGATCGCCTCGACCTCCCGCTCTGTCCCGTCTTTGGCGAGGAGTTTGAGCTCCCCGGACCACTGCCCGCGGGAGCGCATCCCGGCCTTGATCGCTTTGGTGAGGGCCGGCCCTTCTCCCGGGCGGTTCAACATCTCGACGTTCTGCCCGAGCGCCTCGGCTCGCGAGTAGCCGAACATCCGCTGCGCCGCCGGATTCCACTCGAGGATCACCCCGGCGGGATCGGTGACGATGATCCCGTCGTACAGGTGCTCGACGATCATTGCCTGACGCCGCAACGCCTCGGCGACCGGATCCGGCGCCGGGCGGGCCACCGTCCGCTTGCGCGGCGTCACGGCCTACTCACCGAATAAAGCATGGCAGGTGCATACAATGGGACAGCCGGCCGGGCCGCGCCAGCGGTCACGAGGTCCTCCCCCGGCTCGCGGCTACGACGGCGCCCACGCCGACCCCCAGCGCGCGCGCCGCGCTGCCTTCCCGCACGCCGATTTCCACGGTTCCGCCACTGCCGACGTAGGCGACCACCATGCCCACCGCAACGTCGCCGAAGGTGCGACGCACCTGGCCGATGGTCGTTTCGCCGACCGTGATCGTGGCACCCAGACGGATGAGGTCCTTCGGAATGTTGCTGATCAGGTTGCCGAAGTGGTCGATGTATACGACCTCCCCGAGCACCGCGGATTCCGCCACCCGGGGAGCGGCGGCCGCGATCTGGACGACGTCGGTGACGGGGGGCCCGAGGTCGTCCAGCCGCGCCCCGGCCGCCAGCCGGGCGGCCGCAGGAGCGAAGACATCGCGGCCATGAAAGGTGGGCGACGCGTCGCGCAACACGGGCAGCTTCACGAACCGCACGTCATCGGGCAGCCCGGAGAGCAGGCCGTTGTCAGGGCCGACGAAGCAGTGCCCGCCGGCCTGCGCGGCAAGAGCGCGCCGCGCGGTGCCGACGCCGGGGTCGATCACCGCCAGATGGACCGTTCCGGCGGGAAAGCGCGGCCACGCGCGCGACAGGACATAGCGACCCGACCGGACGTCCCCTGCCGGCACGTCGTGGGTGACGTCGACGACCGTGGCCGTGGGGACGCGGGACAGCAACACGCCCTTGATCTCCGCGACGTAGCTGTCGCCCGTCCCGAAATCGGTCAGGAGGGTGATGATGGGCATGGCCATCAGCTATCAGCCATCGGCTGTCAGCGCTACAACGTTGCGCGGCGCCACGTGCCCGAGAGCCAGAAGGCTGTATTGGCGAGACCCCGAGCGATGGCGGTGAGCGACAGCGCCAGCCAGATCCCGAACAGACCGAGCGGTCCCGACCACCAGGCGGCAAGAGGAACGCGCAGGGCGGTGAACACCGTGCCCACGAGCATCGGCCAGAAGGTGTAGCCGGCACCGGCCAGCGCGCCCTCGAGCACGATCTCGAAGGTCTGCCCGATCTGGGCGAACGCGATGATGCGCAGGTAGAGGCTGCCGTCCTCGATCACGCCGGGATCGGTCGTGAACAACCCGACGAGATGTTCGGGAACCGTGACGAACGCGAGCGCGGCCGGGACGGTGACACACAGACAATAGAGGATGGTGAGCCGCGTGGCCGCCCGGGCGCGATCCTCCCGGCCGGCGCCCAGGTTCTGCCCGACGAGCGCCGCGGCGGACAGGGCGAACCCGGAGATCGCGATGAATCCGATGCCCTCGACCTTGTGACCGACGCCCAGGGCGGCGAGCGCCGGGGTCCCGAACCGCGCGGTGAACCGGGTCAGCCACATGTAGATGATCGAGAGGAGGACCCCCGCGAGCGACAGCGGCGCACCGACCCGCAGCATCCCAGGAACGGCGCGCCAATCGGGGAGATCCAGACGAATCAGCCCGCGCCGGAAGGCGATCGCCACGCCGACCAGGAACCCGCCGCCCCGCACCATCACCGAAGCCAGCGCCGCACCCTCCACGCCGAGCCGTGGGAACGGCCCGACGCCCGCGATCAGCAGCGGATCGAGCACGACCGACAACAGCACCGAGCCGGCGAGCAGCCACATCGGCGTGCGGGTGTCGCCGGAGGCGCGGAAGGTGGCTTCGATCGCGAAGAAGCCGAACACCAGCGGGCCGCCGAGCAGCCACGTATCGAGGTACTCGTGCCCCAGCCGCGCAACTTCCGCCGGCACGGTCATGAGCCGGAAGAGGGGATCGGTGAGCAGCAGGCCCAGTCCGCTGACGACGACGCCCGCGGCGAGCGCGTAGAGCACCGCGGCCCCGGCGGCGCGGGCGGCCCGATCCGGGGCTCCTTCGCCGTGACGCCGCGCCGCGACGGCGATCAGGCCGACCTCGACCATTTCCCCGAGATTCAGCAGGATCCAGACGTAGAAGCCGGCCGTGGACACGGCGGCGAGCGCCGCCGGGCCAATGAGCCGGCCGACCCACACCGCGTCGATCACGCCGAACGTGAAGTGACACGCCATCATCGCGACGGCGGGGAGAGCGAGACGCAGGATGACCGGCCGCAGCGGGCCGACGGTGAGCACCCCCGGGGTCCGGGCGGCGGCGGTGCTCACGGCGGGCTGTGCGCCATCTCGTGCAGAAACCGCCGGAAGACCGGGTTCGCGGGGTACCGCGCGGCCAGTCCGTCCACGAGCGCGACCGCTTCGGCCCGCAGCCCGGCGCCCGTCCGATCGTCCCGATTCGCTTCGCGCACCAGGGCCGCCGCGAGGACCCAGCTCCCCTCGACGCGCGCCAGGTCTCCAGACTGAGCCACGCGCCGCATCATCGCCAGGCCCTCATCGGCATTGCCGCCACCGAGTCCGATGATCCGGCCGACGATCTTCGCTAGCGTGCTCGCCCGCGCGAGGCCGTAACTGTAGAGACCCAGCCCGAGGAAGCAGTCGGTGCAGGACGAGTCGGCGGCCAGGACGCGACGGTAGGCGTCGCGCATCGCCTTCGCGTCCTTGGCGGCCCCCCAGTTGTGCCCGTGGAGCTCCCGCTCGCGGGCGCGATAGCCGAGAGCGGTGGCGAGCCAGAAGTCACGCTCCATCCCGGGCTCACGGACTTTCCCGAGCTCGATGGCGCGATCGAGCAGCGAGTCGATACGGCTCGCGGCGAAGTCGTCGGAGTCCTTGGCGGCCGCCCACCAGATGTAGGCGCCCGCCTCGAAGGTCAGCGGCGCCGGGTCGGCGGTGTCGCGGGAGGCCAGGTCGGCGAAGTACCGGGCGGCGGCGGCGAAATCCCCGGCATAAAGCGTCTCGAGGCCCGCCCGGAGCTCGTCCCTTCCGCCTCCGTCGGCGGCCTGCAGCAGCAACAGCGCGGCCGTGAGGAGCCGCATCTCAGCGCGTGACTGGGAGCGGCCCGGAACGCACGGACTGGAGCAGCGCCGCCACCTGGCGGGCCGTGTCGGCCAGGGCCTTGGCGGCCGGCGAGTCGGGCTGGGAGGCGACGATCGGCTGCCCGGCA